>JAFGXB010000057.1 GCA_016936875.1 Burkholderiaceae bacterium
CCCGCCGATTGAAAAACTCGCCACAGTGAGCCTGAGCGGCTTTGGCGGCAATGGCACGGTGAGCATTTCCGAGCCGGATGAGGACGGCGGCGCAGCCACCCCTGCGGCGAACAGCAGCGGCGCAAGCGGCTTGGTCGCCGGGTTGATGGGCGCGGCAAGCGGCGCGCAGGCGGCAGCTTCTTCGGCAGCGACGTCCGTTGCGTCAGCAGGCCCGGCAACTGCCGCGGCATCCGCGCCCGCTGCAACTGCCGTGGCGCAGGGCGGCGACTCGTCGCGCATCGGTGCGGCGCTGGCTTCGGGCAACTTGCTCACCATTCTCCCCATGTTCCTGGTCTTCGGCTTGCTGCTGGCGTTCACGCCCTGCGTGCTGCCGATGATTCCCATTCTGTCGAGCATCATCGTCGGGCAGGGTGAGAAGGTGTCGCGCGGCCGCGGGTTCGCGTTGGCCGTGGCGTACTCGCTCGGCATGGCCGTGGTCTACACCGCGTTTGGCGTGGCAGCCGGCCTGCTCGGGCAGGGGCTGGCCGCGTCGCTGCAGAATCCCTGGGTGTTGTCGGTTTTCGCGCTGCTATTGGTGACGCTGTCGCTGTCGATGTTCGGGTTTTATGAGCTGCAAGTGCCCAGCAGTCTGCAAAGCAAACTGTCCTCCACCTCCGACAAGATGCAGGGCGGGCACTTCGCCGGGGTGTTCATCATGGGTGGCATTTCCGCGCTCATCGTCGGACCGTGCGTGGCCGCGCCGCTGGCCGGGGCCTTGCTCTACATCAGCCAGACAGGCAATGCGCTGATCGGCGGTGTGGCGCTGTTCGCACTGGCTGCCGGCATGAGCGTGCCGCTGCTTCTCGTCGGCCTGGGCGCAGGCACCTTGCTGCCAAAGGCTGGCGGCTGGATGGATGGCGTCAAGGCCTTTTTCGGCGTGCTGCTGATCGCCACTGCCCTGTACATGATCGCCCCGGTGCTGCCGTCGTGGCTGCTGATGGTGCTGTGGGCACTGCTGCTGCTGATCAGCGCAAGCTATCTGCGCGTGTTCGACCGCCTGCCCGATGAGGTTTCCGGCTGGAAGCGCTTGTTCAAGGGCTTTGGCGTGGCGCTGGCGGTGGCCGGGGCGGTGCTGCTGGTCGGCCTGGCCGCTGGCAATCGCAATCTGTTGCAGCCGCTCGCCGGGCTGGGCGGCGGCGCGGGCGCCGTGACTGCAACGCCCGCCGTGCAGTTCCAGCGTATCAAGACCGTGGCCGATCTCGACCGCGTGGTGGCGAGCAGCAGCAAGCCCGTGATGCTCGACTTCTATGCCGACTGGTGCGTGTCGTGCAAGGAGATGGAGCACTTCACATTCACCGACCCCGCCGTGGCGCAACAGATGGCCGGCATGACGCTGATTCAGGCCGACGTCACCAGCAACAATGCCGACGACAAGGCCCTGCTCAAGCGCTTCCAACTTTTCGGCCCGCCCGGCATCATCTTCTTCAAGGGCGGCAAGGAAGTCGGCCGCGTGGTGGGCTTCGAGAATGCCCAGACCTTTCTGGCGTCGATGCAAAGAGCGGGGGTCTGAGTCTCAGCGCGTGTACCCGGCACAGATGCTGTCCATCCACGCGCGCCAGATCGCGTTCGGGCTCCAGATGTGCTGCATCGGAAATCGCGACTGTTCTTCAGTTTCCCCACGAACCTGTTTGCGATAGAGATAGATGAAGGCGGAGGCGCGCATATTTTTTGCGCAATGCAGCCAGACTTTGCGCTGCGCACAAGCGTTCAGCACACCCGCGAACTGGGTGAATTGCTCCAGCTTTGGATGCTCCCAAAGCACGGGAATCTGGACGTAGCTCATGCCCAGCCCGGCCACCAGTTCCGCTTCACCGGGCAATGCGTTCGAAGATGTTGGCAGCGCAAGATTGATGACGACATCCACGCCGAGCCCTGGCAAAGCACGGATGTCGTTCGCGCTGAGCTGGCCTGAAGACCAGAGCCAGTCAAAAACCTGGAACGTGTTCTCGGCGCCGATGGTGGGCGGAGCTTGCGATGTCATGCTGAAACTTCCACCAGACAATCGTAGAAACATGGCCCGCTGCCCAGATCGGTCAGGCGCTGGTGGGTAAGCTGGTTGGCGTTGGTGCCGCCGGGGCTGAGTTTGCGCCACCAGATGCCTAAGGCGACCACCTGGCCGGGACGGGTGCGAGCGCTGATGCGGGCGCGGGTGAGGGTAGTGCCGCGATCGTTGAAGGCGCGCACCATCTGGCCGTCGGCAATGCCGCGTGTCTCGGCATCTTGCGGGTGGAGCAGCAGCAGCGGTTCGCCTTCCAGTTTGCGCAGGCTGTCCACGTTGACGAAGCTGGAGTTGAGGAAGTTGCGCGCTGGCGGCGAGAGCATGGCCAGCGGGTAGCGCGCGGCCAGTTCGGGCGCGGAGGCGGCGGATTCATACGGCAGCAGCACGTCGGGCAAAGGGTCGCGCGCGGCGTCTTGCTCGCGTTGCGACCAGAACTCGCACTTGCCCGAAGGCGTGGGAAAACCGCCGTGGGCAAACGGGGCGGCAGCGCCGGGCAGTTTGGCCCAGCCGCGGGCCTGCAACTGCTCCCAGGTGATGCCGCCGTTGCGCGGGTCGGGGGCGATGGCCTGGGCGGCGATCTGCGTATCGCTCTCGGCGAAGCAGGGGTCGGTGAAGCCCATGTGCGCGGCCAATAGTCGGAAAATTTCGGTGTTCGGCTTGGACTCTCCCAGCGGCGCGATGGCGGCGTTGTTCGCCATCCAGTAGCGGTGGCCGTAAGCCTTGTGCACGTCCAGGTGTTCGAGTTGGGTGGTGGCAGGCAGGATGTAATCGGCGTAGTCGGCCGTGTCGGTCTGGAAGTGGTCGAGCACCACGGTGAACAGATCGTCGCGGGCGAAGCCGCGCCGCACCTTGTCGCCCTCGGGTGCCACCGCCAGCGGGTTGCTGTTGTAGACGATGACGGCCTCGATCTTCGGGCCGAAGCCGGGGCTGGATGCGCGCAGCAGATCATCGCCGATGGTCACCATATTGAGGGTGCGCGGGGTGCGTCCGCCGAGTAGATCGGGGCGTTCCAGCGCGTTGGTGTTCACCTTGAAATGGTTGGAGCTCGACATCAGCAGACCGCCCGCGTCATGCCGCCACGCGCCCACCAGTGTCGGCAGGCAGGCGATGGCGCGCACCGCGTTGGCGCCGCCACGCACACGTTGCAAGCCGTAGTTCATGCGAATGGCCGCAGGTGCCAGCGTGCCGTAGTCGCGTGCCAGTTGGCGGATCTGCTCGGCCGTCACGCCGCACACCTGCGCCGCGCGTTCTGGTGGCCATTGCAGCGCGCGCTCGCGCAAGGCATCGAAACCCACGGTGTATTGCGCGATGTAGTCGTGATCCAGCCAGTCGTGGGTGATGAGTTCGTGCATCAGCGCGTAGGCCAGCGCCGCGTCGGTGCCGGGGCGCAGTTGCAGATGCGTGTGGCATTTTTCGGCGGTGTCGTTGCGCCAGGGGTCGATGCACACCAGCTTGGCGCCAGCCCGTTTGGCGCGTTGCGCATAAGTCCAGAAATGCAGATTGCTGGTGATGCTGTTGCTGCCCCAGATGACGATGAGCCGGCTGTGCTCGAACTGCTCCACGTCCAGCCCCAGCTTGCCGCCGATTACCGCATTCAGCCCGGCCTCGCCCGCCGTGGAGCAGATGGTGCGGTCAAGCAGGCTGGCGCCGAGCTTGTGGAAGAAGCGCGCGGCCATGCTCTCGCTCTGCACAAAACCCAGGGTGCCGCCGTAGGAGTAGGGCAGGATGGCCTGCGGGTCACGCGCGGCAATGGTCTGCAGCCGCGCGGCAATGTCGCTGAGCGCCGCGTCCCAGCTCACCCGGGCGAACTGCCCGCTGCCCTTGGGGCCGGTGCGCTTGAGGGGCTGCAGCAGCCGGTCCGGGTGGTAGGTGCGCTCGGTGTAGCGCGACACCTTGGCGCACAGCGCGCCGTGGGTGGTGGGATGGTCGGGGTCGCCGCGCACGCTGATGGCCACGCCGTCCTTGACGGTGACGAGCAGGGCGCAGGTGTCGGGGCAGTCGTGCGGACAGGCGGCGCGGACGAGGGTGTCTGTTGGGGACGTGCTGATTTCAGGCATTTTTCGAGACTGGAATAGGCGGCTGGGCGTGTGAGATGCGAGGTGAGACGCGCGCGCAGACAGAGAAAACAAGCATTGGGAAGTGTAGGCGGCAATCCCGTTTGCGTGATGTGCGGTTGACAAACCAGCGGAAATCAGAAATAGTACGATCGTTCGTTTTTTAATTTCGCTATTCCGCGACCTGTTTTCCTCCATGAATCCCAGCCGACCCTCTGCCTCCGTGCGCCGTGCGCCGCGTGTGTTACGCGCCAGCAAGCCGCCGGTGGAATCACTCGCACCTCGCGCGAGCGTGACCGCGCCGGACCCCGCTTTGCCCAGCGGCTCGGCCAAAGGACGGCAGACGCGGCAGGCCATCCTGGATTGCGCGCTGCAAATGGCCGGGCGGATTGGCCTCGAAGGGCTGTCCATCGGGGTGCTGGCCGATCGCATGGACATGAGCAAATCCGGCGTGTTCGCCCACTTCGGCTCGCGCGAGGATTTGCAGATTGCCGTCATCCGCGCGTATCACGACCAGTTCGAGCAGGAGGTGTTTTACCGCGCCATTCAGCAGGCGCGCGGCATGCCGCGCCTGGCGGCCATGGTGCAGCGCTGGCTGCAGCGGGTGAGCGTGGAAATGGAGACGGGCTGCATCTACATTTCCAGCGCGGTTGAATTCGATGATCGCCCCGGCACCGTGCGCGATGCGCTGGTGGGCATGATTCAGACCTGGCACGATGCAGTGCGCCGCGCCATTGTGCAGGCGATCGACTGCGGCCATCTCAAGGCCGATACAGATCCGCAGCAACTCCTGTTTCAAATCCACGGCTACATCCTGGCCCTGCATCACGACGCCCGCCTGCTCAAGTTGCCCAACAGCCTGGAGCTGGCCTGCCGCAGCCTCGACGCTCTGCTGCGCGCGCAGGCCACGCCGGCCGGGCTGGTGTTGCTCACGCCCTGCGAGCCGCACGTCACGTCCGACGCGGCCGAGAGCGCCCCGGCGCGCTGAACTGTTTTGTTATTGACCCGCATCCCAAGGAGACTTCCATGCCCCAATACACCCCGCCGCTGCGTGACATGCAGTTCGTCATGCACGAGGTGCTCGATGCCGTCGGCACCCTGAAGGAGCTGCCGCCCTATCAAGAGGTTGACGCCGACCTCATCAATCAGGTCTGCGAAGAAGCGGGCAAGTTTTGCGCCGAAGTGCTGCAGCCACTCAACGCCAGCGGCGATATCGAGGGCTGCCACTACGACGCGCAGGCCCACACCGTGACCACGCCCAAAGGGTTCAAGGCGGCGTGGGATCAGTTCGTGCAGGCCGGCTGGACGTCGCTGACCGCCGATCCCGAGTTTGGCGGGCAGGGCTTGCCGCACTTGGTGGGCAATGCCGTGCACGAAATGCAGAACGCCGCCAACCAGGCCTGGACCATGTATCCCGGGCTGACGCAGGGCGTGACCGAACTGCTCAACGTGCATGCCAGCGCCGAGCAGAAAGCGCTCTACATGCCCAAGCTGGTGGCTGGCGAATGGACTGGCACCATGTGCCTGACCGAGCCGCATTGCGGCACCGATCTCGGGCTGATTCGCAGCAAGGCCGTGCCGCAGGACGATGGCAGCTACAAGATCAGCGGGCAGAAAATTTTCATCTCCAGCGGCGAGCACGATCTGGCCGACAACATCGTGCACATGGTGCTCGCCAAGCTGCCGGGTGCGCCCGAAGGCAGCAAGGGCATTTCGCTGTTCATCGTGCCCAAGTTCACGCCAGATTCCGCAGGCAAGGCGGGTGCGCGAAACGGCATCTTCTGCTCCGGCATTGAGCACAAGATGGGCATTCACGCCAACTC
>JAFGXB010000006.1 GCA_016936875.1 Burkholderiaceae bacterium
GCATGGAAAACGCTCTGCTCATATCCCTTTCACAGCAAATGGCGTTGAAGCGGCGCATGGACGTGATCGCCAACAATCTGGCCAACGTCAACACCAGCGGCTTCAAAGGGTCGCGCGCCGTGTTCCAGGACCTGCTCTACCAGAACCTCACCCAGCCGGGCGCGCAGTCGTCCCAAAGCACGCAGTACCCCAGCGGCCTGCAGCTCGGCACCGGCGTGCGGCCCGTGGCCACCGAGCGGCTGATGACGCAGGGCAACCTCACACAGACCGGCAATTCGCTCGACGTGGCCATCAACGGCCAGGGCTTCTTCCAGGTGCTCAAGCCGGATGGCACCATCGCCTACACCCGCGACGGCACGTTCCAGCTCAACAATCAGGGGCAGGTGGTCACCGCCAGCGGCTATCTGGTGCAGCCCACCATCACGGTGCCGGCCAGCGCGCAGACCCTGACCATCGGCAACGACGGCACGGTGTCGGTCACGCTGCCGGGGCAGGCCGCGCCGCAGCAGGTCGGGGCGCTGCAGCTCGCCAGCTTTGTCAACCCCACCGGGCTGCAGAGCATTGGCGACAACCTGTATCTGCAAACCGGATCGAGCGGCGCGCCCAACACCGGCCAGCCCACACTGAACGGCCTGGGCTCGGTGCAGCAGGGGTATCTGGAGTCGTCCAACGTGAACGTGGTGGCCGAACTGGTCGACATGATTTCCACCCAGCGCGCCTACGAAGTCAACAGCAAGGCAGTGCAGGCCTCTGACCAGATGCTGCAATACGTCAACAACAACCTGTAATGACCGCGATGGCTTTCCTGCGTTTTCCCCGTCTGCTGCTGGCTGCCGCGTTCGCCCTGCTGCTCGGCGCCTGCGCCACCGCGCCGCAGCACCTGAGCAGCGGCGCGCTCAAGCCGCTGCCCATTCCGGCCGAGCCGGAGTCGATGAACGCGCACACGCCCAACGGCGCCATCTGGCAGCCGGGCACCAATGTCTCGTTGTTCGAAGACAGCCGCGCGCACCGCGTGGGCGACCTGATCACCGTGCTCATCCAGGAAAACGCCAACGCCACCAAGTCCACCAACACCACGGTGAACAAGTCCGACGATGTGAGCGCGGGACTGTCGAGCTTTTTCGGCAAACCGCTCACCGTGGGCGGCTATTCGCCTTCCATGGGCCTGACCTCCTCGACCAAGTTCGGCGGCAATGGCGCCACCTCGCAGAGCAACACCTTCACCACCACGCTGCAAGCCACCGTGGTGCAGGTGATGAGCAACGGCAATCTGCAGATCTCGGGGCAGAAAGAAGTCATGCTCAACGGCGGGCATGAATACATCCGCGTGGCGGGTGTGGTGCGCGCCGCCGACGTGAGCCCGCAGAACACCGTGCTCAGCACCCAGATCGCCAATGCCCGGGTGGAATACAGCGGCACTGGCGATGTGTACGCCGCCGCCAAAGTGCCCTGGCTGGCGAGCTTTTTCCTTTCGCTGTGGCCCTTCTGACCTGCGCTCATCCACGATCATGCCGTCCCTCCCGCTCCGCTTTTTTCTGCGTCTGGCCAGCGTCTTGACGCTGCTCGTCTGGGCATTGGCACCCGCGCAGGCCGCCGCCATCCGCGATCTCGCCAGCGTGCAGGGCGTGCGGGTCAACCAGCTCGTCGGCTACGGCCTGGTGGTCGGCCTGGGCGGCACCGGCGACCAGGCCACGCAAGTGCCCTACACCACGCAATCGCTGCTGTCCATGTTCCAGCGTCTGGGCATCAATCTGCCGCCGGGCGTGGCCTCCAATCTGCAGCCCAAGGACGTGGCCGCGGTCATGATCACCGCCAATCTGCCGCCGTTCTCGCAGCCGGGCCAGCAGATCAACATCACCGTCTCCGCCGTGGGCAACGCCGCCAGTCTGGCCGGCGGCACGCTGCTGATGACCCCGCTCAAAGGCGCAGACGGCCAGACCTACGCCGTGGCGCAGGGCAATGTGGTGGTCAGCGGCTTTGGCGCCTCCTCGGGCGGCAACAGCACCCAGGTCAACTTCCTCACGGCCGGCATGATCGCCAACGGCGCCACGGTGGAACGCGCCGTGGCAAGCAATTTCGACCAGGCCGGGCCGATCTCCCTGTCGCTCAACACCCCCAGCTTTGGCACCGCCAGCCGCGTGGCAGACCGCATCAACCAGCAGTTCGGCGCGGGCACGGCCACTGCGCTGAACGCCGGGGTCATTCAGGTGCAGGCGCCGCTCACCGCCGGGGCGCGCACCGCCTTTCTCGGGCAGGTTGAAGCCCTCGACGTCACCCCGGAATCTCCCCCAGCCAAGGTGGTGATCGACGCCCGCAGCGGCACCGTGGTGCTGGGCCAGAACGTGACCCTGGGCGCCTGCGCCGTGGCGCACGGCAACCTGTCGGTCACCATCAGCACGCAGTACGAGGTGAGCCAGCCCAACCCGCTGGGTGCCGGGCAGACCGCCGTGGTGCCGAAAACCGATGTGAAGGCCAAGGCGGACAAGGCCAATCTGCTGATGTTCAATCCGGGCGTCACCCTCGAAGCCGTGGTGCGCGCGCTCAACGCCGTGGGCGCGGCGCCGAACGACCTCATTGCCATCCTGCAGGCGATGAAAGCCGCAGGCGCGCTGCATGCTCAGCTCGACGTGATCTGATCCGCATGGCCACTGCCCCCACCCTGCCCGCCGCACCGCTGCCGCCCAGCGGCACCACGGCGACCAACAGCCTGTCGTTCCAGGGGCTCAACCAGCTCAAGGCGGCCGCCAACGCCGATCCGCGCAGCCCGCAGGCCATCAAGGCCGTGGCGCAGCAGTTCGAAGCGCTGCTGATGCAGCAGATGCTCACCGCAATGAACGCCACCAGCCTGGGCCCCGACATGCTGGGCGACACCGCAGGGCCGATGTTCAAGTCGATGTTCAACCAGCAGCTTGCCACCACCATCAGCCAGGGCCAGGGCATCGGGCTGGCGAGTTTCATCGCGCGCGAACTGTCCAGCCGCTACGGCACGCCACCGGGCGCAACACAGGCGCCGTCCGCACTGCCGTCCGTACTGCCGTCCGCCGCACCTGCGGCCAGCGGCGTCACCACTCAAGAAAACGCGCTGCCCACCCCCGGCGCACGCGCCGCGGCGCTGAACGCCGCCATGCTGCCTCTGGCGGGCAGCGGCACCGCCCTGCCGCGGGAACCGCTGAGTGCCTACCGGCAACACCCCCTGCCCGTTCTGCCCACAGCGCCATCCGCCGCAGCCGCCGCGCCGGCGACGCCCGCAACAACGCCCGCATCCCCCCCCGCGCTCACGTCCTTTTCCGGCAACACCAAGCCCCCCGCCGCCGATCAGGCCCGGCAATTCATCGCCAGCATTCTGCCCAGTGTGCAGACGGCGGCCAGGCAACTCGGCGTCGCACCCGTGGCCATTCTGGCGCAGGCCGCGCTGGAAACCGGCTGGGGGCAGCACGCCCCGGGCAATAACGTGTTCGGCGTCAAGGCCGGATCGGGATGGAGCGGCGGCACCGTGCAAACCCTCACCCAGGAGTTCCGCAATGGCGTCGCGTCGGTTGGCACGGCGGCGTTCCGCGCCTACCAGAACGTGACGGAGAGTGTGCAGAACTACGCCGCCCTGCTCTCCCGCCCGCGCTACCAGGCCGCCCGCGATCAGGGCAACGATATTTCGGCGTTTGCCAGCGCCCTGCAGCGCAGCGGCTATGCCACCGACCCGCACTATGCCGCCAAGCTGGTGGCCATCGCCCGCAGCCCGCGCATGCAGCAGGCGCTCGATCAGCTCGGCGTACCCTCAAGTTTTCCGCCGCAGTGACGTTATCGCTTGTGTATCCTGCGTCCAAGTTCGCCCGCCATGTCCCAGCCCCAAACTCCTCCGGATGAACGCCAGCTCGTTGCCGCGCTGACCGAGGTACTGCGCCAGCAGCGGCAAGCGCTGGTGAATACCGGCACCGAAGGCGCGCTGCCGGTGGCGCCCATCTGGCAACCGCTGATCGACGCGCTCGACGGCTACACCGCGCGTCGCCAGTCGGGCGACCCGGTGCTGCCGCGCACCCCGGAGCTCACCGCCGAAGTCACCGCGCTGCGCGACGAAACCCTGGCGCTGCAACACACACTCACGGTGTGGAGCGCGGCGCTGCAGCAGGCCATCGCCAAGTCGGAAAAGCAAACCCCCGAATCCACCTACGGCCCCGCAACCGGCGCGGCCAAGGGCTACGGCGGATCGCAGCGCCAAACCATCGGAAGAGGCTGACATGTCAGGCATCAGCGGTCTGGTCAGTAATGCCCTCACCGGCCTGCAGGCGGCGCAATCCGCGCTGCAGGTCACGGGCAACAACATCGCCAACGTCAACACCCCTGGCTACAGCCGTGAGACGGCCGTGCAGTCCACCCTCACGCCCAGCCTCTACGGCGGGCAGTATCTGGGCAACGGCACGCAGATCGACGCCGTCACCCGCAGCTACAGCGCCTACCTGCAATCGCAGGTCTGGAGCACAACGGCCACAGCCAGCGGCGCCAGCACCTTCAACACCCAGCTTCAGCCCGTGGTCAACCTGCTGGCTGGCGCGAGCGCCGGGGTGAGCACCGCGATCAACCAGTTTTTCGCCAGCGGCGTGGCCCAGGTGGCGGCCAACCCGTCCGATATGCCGTCGCGACAGAACCTCATCAGCCAGGCGCAGGGGCTGGCGCAGACCTTTCAGAGCGCGGCCCAGCAATTGCAAAGCGCCTCCACCGGCGTCAACCAGCAGATCGCCCAGAGCATCACCAGCATCAACAGCCTCACCCAGCAGATCGCCCAGCTCAACGTCCAGATCAATGCGCTGTCGGGCACCGGCAGCGCGCCCAATACCCTGCTCGATCAGCGCGACCAGCTCATCACCCAGCTCTCCGGTCAGGTGGGTGTGAGCGTGCTGCAGCAGGACGGCAACCAGGTCAATGTGTTTACCGGCAACGGCCAGATTCTGGTGGGCGGCGGGCAGTCATTCGATCTCAAGACCGCGCCCAACGCCTACGATCCCTCGCAACTGGAGGTGGCTTACGCCGCCAACGGCGCCGTGCTGTCGCAAGGTCTGCAGGGCGGCACGCTCGGCGGGCTGCTGCAGTTCCGCAGCCAGGTGCTGCAACCGGCGCAGAACGCGCTGGGCCGCATTGCCGACGGTCTGGCCTCGGCCATGAACAGCCAGCAGGCGCAGGGGCTCGATCTCAACGGAAATTTTGGCGCGGCCATGTTCCAGGCCGGCCCGGTGCAGGTGCTGGCCAGCTCGGCCAACGCCAGCGGCGCGGTCATCAGCGGCAGCGTGGTGAACGCCAGCGCGCTGACCACCGCCGACTATCAACTCAACTATGACGGCAGCGCCTGGACGGCCACCAACCTGTCCACCGGCCAGCCAGCCACACTCACGTCCGGCACCTCCGGCAGCGCCACCACCCTCAGCTTCGACGGGGTGCAGATCAGCGTCAGCGGGGCGCAGGCGGGCAACAGCTTTCAAGTGCTGCCCACACGCTACGGCGCGCTGAACTTCCAGTCCACCCTGAGCAACGCGGCACAGATTGCCGCCGCATCGCCCTATGTCTCCAGCGCCGGGCAGATCCAGTCCGGCAATCTGGTCAACACCAATCTGGGCAACCTCACCCTGTCCGCCGGGCAGTACAGCGCCACCAGCGGCGCGGGCAGCCTGGTGCTCAGCGGCGTGAACCTCGGCGTCACCAGCCCGCCAACCAATCTGCAAGTCACCCTGACCAGCGGCGGCACCAGCGGCGCCGTGGGTTTTCAGCTCACGTCGAGCGCGGGCGGAGTGATCGCCACCGGCAGCGTCACACTCGGCGGCAGCGGGCAGGTGCTCTCCATTCCCTACGGCAACAACCCGCCCGGCGGCTACTGGAACGTCACCCTCGCCGGAAGCACCGCCGTCTCGGGCGACGCCTTCACCCTCAGCCCGGCCGGCGGCGGCAATGGCGGCAACGCGCAGGCCATGGCCGCGCTGCAGACCGCCAAGACACTCGGCGGCGGCAGCACCTCGCTGGAAGGCGCGTATTCGCAACTCGTCAGCCAGGTGGCCTCCCAGGGCAGTCAGGCCCAAAGCGCGCTCAGCGCAGCAACGGCGGTGGCGGCGCAGGCCGTGTCGTCCCAGCAGTCCGTTGCCGGCGTGAACCTCGACGAAGAGGCCACCAACCTCATCCAGTATCAGCAGGCCTACCAGGCTGCGGCCAAGGCGATTCAGGTGGGCAACAGCCTGTTCACCTCGCTGCTGCAAGCCGTCGGGTAAGGAGACACACCATGCGCATCAGCACCTCGCAGTTCTATGCCGCCAGCCTGACGGGCATTCTCAATCAGCAGAACACGCTGAACACCCTGAGCCAGCAGCTCTCCACCGGCAGCACCCTGACCAACCCGTCCGACCAGCCGGTGGCCGCTGCTCAGAACGTCACCCTCACCGGCCAGATCAACCGACTGGCGACCTACACGCAGAACGGCCAGAACGCACAAAACTCCCTTCAGCTCGAAAGCGCCACAGTGCAAAGCGTGGGCACCCTGGTCAATCAGGTGCGCCAACTCGCCGTGCAGATGAACAACGGCACCGTCAGCACCCAGGACTTGCAGAACGCCGCCGCCACCATGCAGGGCTATGTGCAGCAACTCGCGCAATATGCCAACACCCAGGACGGTCAGGGCAACTACATCTTCGCGGGCAGCAAGAGCGGCGCCCAGCCCTTCCTGATCCAGGCCGACGGCACAGTGCAATATCAGGGCGACGGCGGGCAGAACCAGCTCGCGCTCGGCCCCAGCCTCAATACCGCCATCAGCGATCCGGGCAGCGCGATCTTCATGAATGCACGCGCGGGCAATGGCACCTTCAGCGTTGCCGCCTCCAGCGGCAATACCGGGGGCGCTACCGCCGGCCCCGGCACGGTCAACAACACCGCACTGGCCCAGCAGACCCTGCAGGTGAACGGCACGCAGTACCAGATTTCGTTCAGCGGCAGCGGCAACACCATGAGCTACACCGTGACCAGCGGCACCGGCGGTGTGTTTGCTTCAGGTGCGGTGAGCAGCGGTGCATTCACGCCTGGCATGAGTATCGGCCTGCCCACGAGCGGCAGCCCCGCCATCACCGTGCCCATCGTCGGCACGCCTTCAAATGGCGACGCATTCACCGTGGGCGCCGCCCAGCCGCAAAGCCTGTTCCAGACCTTCCAGTCACTGGCACAGGCCTTCTCGGCCTCTGCACAAACCTCGGGTTCAAACGCCCAGCGCGCCCAGTCCATCAGCAACGCTCTGGCCAGCCTCGACCAGAGCCAGACCAACCTGCTCAGCACGCAAGCCAGTATCGGCAGCCGCCTGCAACAAGTGCAGGCCGTGCAGACGCAGAACTCCAGCCTGACCCTGCAGCTGCAAACCCAGCAGACCCAGCTCACCAGCATCAACTATCCGCAGGTCATCACCAACTACCAGTCCAGCCTCACCGCATTGCAGGCGGCGCAGAAGGCGTTTACGCAGGTGCAGGGATTGAGTCTGTTCCAGTATCTCTGAAACTGCGGCCCGTCGCCACAGTTCACGCTCGAGCCCGTACGAATGCCATCCCTTTCTATCGTCATCCCCGCTTATAACGCTGAAAAACATCTGAATACCTGCTTGCAGAGTGTCATCGCCGCCATTCATGCCCTGGCCTCCGATAGCTGCCTGGCCTGCGACGTATATGTGGTGGATGACGCCTCAACCGATCACACGGCGCAGGTATTGGATACATGGACGCGAGCGCACGATCGAATCAAGACACTGCGGCATGCAGACAACAAGGGGGCAGCAGCAGCTCGCAACACCGCTGTCGCGAAGTCCGAATCGGACTGGATTCTGTTTCTCGATGCCGACAATGTGCTGTACCCGCATTCGTTGAGCGTATTACGCGACCAATTCGTTGCCCACGCGGAGAACGACGTGTGGGTACCCGCTCAAGACCTGATCGATTCGGCCGGACAGCGACTCGGCGATTTCTATTCCGACTGGATCAAAACCCATCCCAAGTCGCGCTACGCCACCCAACCAGATTCAATCCTGCTGTCCAACTTCATCGACACATTCAGCTTGGTGCGGCGGTCACTCGTCGCGGCCGAGCCGTTCAACCCCGATTTGCGCTTTGTCTCAGACTGGGACTTGTGGATTCGGCTGATATTGAAGCGCCATGCGGCATTCGGATTCATCGACATGCCACTTGGCGGTTACCGCGTCCATGCAGAACAAATCACTTCGCAGACAAACCGGCGCAGCCCCGCCTTTGTGCGGGAACACCTCCGTGTACTCGCAGAAGCTATGCTCGTGCTCACCAAGGGGGACATCACCGCGCCAGATCCGCTCTTGGTCGACTTAACGCGACGTATGCACGATTTCGCCGCCATGCTCAACCCGGCGCAGGGTCCTCATGGCCCGGCTGCCAGCGCTGCGGCCCATGTACCCCCCGCCCCACTTCCCTGGCTACCAGGGGGCCGTTGGCTACCAACGGAAACGACCTGGTCCAAAGAAGCTCTTGTAGCGTGGAGGCAAGCCGGTCTCAGTGCCCCAGACATCGGTCTGGCCGTCCCCTCCCACCCCCA
>JAFGXB010000058.1 GCA_016936875.1 Burkholderiaceae bacterium
CGTGCTCCATCTGGACAGAGTGAGCGTGCGTGTGGGCAAGCCAGACCGACGTGGGCGCACTGAAGGACAGGTGATCGGCATTCTCGGACGGAGTGCGCGCCCCATCATCGGACGGTTGTTGCAGGAGGGGGGCGCTTGGTTGCTGGCGCCAGAAGACCGGCGCTATGTGCAGGACATTCTGATTTCCCCGGATGGTGTTGGCAAGGCGCGGGTGGGGCAGGTGGTGAGCGCCCAAATTACGCAACCGCCGCTGCCTAATGTGCAGCCGGTGGGGCGTGTACTCGAGGTGTTGGGTGAACTTGACGATCCGGGGATGGAGATCGAAATTGCGGTGCGTAAATATGGGGTTCCGCATCTGTTTTCGCCGGGGGCGCTGAAAGAGAGTGTGGCTTTGCCCGATTCGGTGCGAGAGGCTGACGCCGCTGGTCGTGTGGATTTGCGTGATGTCGCGCTGGTCACGATTGACGGTGAAGATGCGCGCGATTTCGACGATGCGGTGTACTGCGAGCCCGTCAAGATTGGTCGCGCCAAGGGCTGGCGCCTTCTGGTGGCGATCGCAGATGTGTCGCACTATGTGCGCGAGGACACAGAGCTTGATGCGGACGCACTGGAGCGGGCAACGTCGGTGTATTTTCCGCGCCGGGTCATCCCCATGTTGCCGGAGAAGTTGAGCAACGGCCTTTGCTCGCTGAATCCGCAGGTAGACCGGCTTTGCATGGTGTGCGATGTGCTGATTACCGCGCAAGGCGATATGAAGGCGTATCAGTTTTATCCGGCGGTGATGCGATCACAGGCGCGCCTGACCTATGCCGAGGTGGCGGACATCTTGTCGAACACAGCGGGCAAGTTGGCGCGGGAACGTGCAGCGCTGGTTCCGCATCTGCTCAATCTGCATGCGGTGTTTAACGCCCTGCTGCAATCGCGCCAGGTGCGCGGCGCGCTTGACCTCGATATTCCTGAAACGCAGATTGTGGTGAACGCTGCGGGCAAGATTGAAACCATCGTGCCTCGTCATCGCAACGATGCGCACCGACTGATTGAGGAATGCATGCTGGCGGCCAACGTCTGCGCCGCCCATTTTCTGGAACAAAACAAGCAGCTCGCGCTGTACCGGGTGCACGAAGGGCCCACGCCGGAAAAGCTCGACACATTGCGCACGCTGTTGCGCAATTTGGGGCTCACCTTGGGGAGCAAAGGCGCACCTGAGCCCGCGGACTATCAGGCGCTGGCCAAATCCATCGACGATCGACCTGATGCGCTGCAAATTCAGACATTGCTGCTGCGCTCCATGCAGCAGGCGATTTACACACCGCACAACAGCGGGCACTTTGGCTTGGCGTACCCTGCCTACACCCACTTCACGAGCCCGATCCGGCGCTACCCGGATTTGCTGACGCATCGGGGCATCAAGGCCATTCTGGCGGGGCAGCACTACACCCCAAAATTCAGCGAACGCATCGAGATGAACCGCGGCGAACAGAATGCGCGCCGCGCGCCGCAACGCAACACGGCAAGCGTGGCACCGGCCGCGCCGGTGTCCAATCAGCAGGCCAAAGACGTTCCCCTTTGGGAGGCCGCTGGCGTGCATTGTTCGGCCAACGAGCGCCGCGCCGATGAGGCCAGTCGTGATGTCGAGAGCTGGCTGAAGTGCTGGTATATGCGCGACAAACTGGGCGAGGAATATGCCGGCACAATCACCGCAGTGACGGGTTTTGGTTTGTTCGTGCAGCTTGATGCGCTGTTCGTCGAAGGTCTTGTGCATGTATCCGAGATCGGCGCCGACTATTTCCGTTACGACGAGGCACGCGGCGAGTTGCGTGGCGAGCGCACGGGAATTCGCTACGCCCTGGGCGGACGCTTGCTGGTACAGGTCAGCCGTGTGGATCTGGATGGCCGCAAGATCGATTTCCGCTTGGTGCGCGAGGGCGCGAAACCTGGCCCGTCGAACAAGCCTTTGCCGACATCTGGCGAGATCAAGGGCCTCGAAGAGGAGGTGTTCACCTTGAATCTGCAAACCTCCGCAGGCGTGCGCAAATCGAAAACCGCGTCTGCGGGAGCCGCAAGCCCTGCAGGAAAAAAGCAGCGCCGCGCGTCGGCATCGCCGTCGACTCCTGCCGCAGCGCCTGCCGTGGCAGCGAAGTCAGCCAAGACGACGTCCGCAGCGGGCCGCAAGACGGGCAAGGGAGGCAAACCCAACGGGCCGCGCAGCCGCGTCCGCTGATGCGCGCTGATACAGCGCGTTGGCTTTGAGTCGGCTCAGGCTGTAGGCCGCGTGGCCGTCGCAGTCTGCGCGCCAGGTGTGGCGTTGTTGCGTGGTTGAAGTCGCCCGCGTTCTGAAAGACGCATCCAGATTCGCAGTGCGATCAGGCTGCCCAGCACCATGGCAAATGACCCCGGAATCCACAAGATCAGTCCGCCCAGATGTTGATCTGTCAGCGGGTCCAGGTTCAGAGCGCGTCCGCAGATTTCATAGATGGGGTAATAGTCGGTCATGCTCAGCGCAAGAATTGCACCCCAAGCCATCGTTGGCAACATGGCCAACAGCGGCAGAAACACCCGTTTTCCCGGCGAGAGATGCGCAGGCGGGCTCGGGCGCGTATCCAGAACCATCCACCAGAACAACAGTCCGTCAAGCGCCATACTCCAGTTCATTAACCGATAGGTTGGTGCGTTGAGCATGACAAAGGGATGGAACGACGGAATGAGCCAAAGCAGCGCCATGCCGCCAAACAAGAATGCGGCGAAAACGGGGTTGAATAACACCAATTTGAAGCCACGCATCGCCGCGCTGCGGTTGATGGGACGCAGCCAGCGCAGCCGCCATGTCTGCGGGATGCCGGCACGCAGTGTGGTGAGCGGGTAGCTCCACATGATGAGCAGTGGCGCGAAATCGTGCAGAGAAAGCTGCTGCATGATGTGCACAAAGAACTGGTGCTCTGCGTAATAGTCCCAGCGTGTCTGGAAGGCTTGCCACATCAAAATCCAGCCCAGCCAGAAACGAATCTGGCGCGAAACCGAGGGCCTGTGCCGACGGCAACCGCGTAGGTAGGCCACAGCTCCCAGCGCAAGCAGCACAAGGGCGGTCGGGGACAGTTCCCAGGGGATGAACCAGAGCAGTAGGGAGTCCATGCAGGGCTTGACGGGCAGCAAACGCGACAAAAAAAGAGCACTTTAGCGTGCTGCGGGCGTGGCCGGGCCAGTTTGAAGGCAAGACATGAAAAACCCGGCTTGAAGCCGGGTTGCAGACGGTGCAAATGTGCTCAGATGGTGTAGACGTGTTGGCGCCGACCGAAAACTGAGCCGCTTTTGAGGGTCGTGCCGACCCAAAATTGAGCCAGGTGAACAAC
>JAFGXB010000059.1 GCA_016936875.1 Burkholderiaceae bacterium
AGGAAGGTCCAGTGAAAGTTGTTTATCACGTCACCCAGGGCGACGCGCAGGGTTCGCGCTGCCTGGGCAATGTCCGCAACCACCTCGCGGCAGATCCGACCGCGAAAATCGTGGTCGTCGGCAACGGCTCGGGCATCGATTTCATGATGAACGGCGCGGTGGACGGCAAAGGTGCCGAATTCGCCGGGCTGATCGGCGGGCTGGCCTCGCAAGGGGTGTCGTTCCGCGTGTGCAACAACACGCTCACTTCGCGCAAAATTCCGAAAGACCGCGTGCTGCTCGACGCCACCATCGTGCCCTCGGGTGTGGCTGAGGCCGCCAATCTGCAATACCGCGAGGGTTACGCCTACATTTGCCCCTGAGTTTTACGCCACACAGTGCATGTCCAGCCGCGCTCTGGCGTACTTCACCAGCGCGGCTTTTTCATGCCTGCACCGATAATGTGCGAGTGACTTCTCCAACGCCGCACGCCCCACCCACTCCAATCCTGCGCCCCCTGTGGCGCGACCTGATTGCCTGCGCGCAACTGCTTGGTGCCGTAGAAGACGGTGCGTCGCTCTCCACCGCGCTGCCGCAATATGCCGCGCGCGGCAAATGGGATGCGGCGCAGCGCGGCGCGGCGCAGGCGCTGAGTTTCGCCGTGCTGCGCCATCTGGGCACCGCGCGCGCGGTGTTGGCGCAGCTGCACCCCAAGACAGTCCACCCGCCCTTGCTGCGCGATGTCCTGCACACTGCGCTGGCGCTGTTGCTGCCCGACATGCCCGTGCAATACGCCGCGCACACGGTGGTGAATCAGGCGGTGGAAGCCTGCAAACGCACCCCCGCCCTGCGCCACGCGGGGGGCTTTGCCAACGCCGTGCTGCGGCGTTTCATCGCCAGCCCAGAGTTGTACAACACCGTCTGCGCCGCCTCCATCGAGGCGCGCTGGAATCACCCGGCGTGGTGGGTCAAGACACTGCAAGCCGCCGCGCAGCAACACTGGGAAGACGTGCTCGACGTTGCCCAGCGCCAGCCGGCAATGACGCTGCGGGTGAACACCCGCCGCATTTCCCGCACAGACTATCAGTCGGCCTTGATGGCGTGCGACCTGCACGGCGTGGCGCCTGACGACGCACGGCTCGACCAGACACTCATCCTGCAGCATGCCGTGGCAGTTGAGCGTCTGCCCGGGTTTGCATCCGGCTGGGTGAGCGTGCAGGACGCCGCGGCGCAATATGCCGCCGCGCTGCTGGACGTGCGTCCGGGCCAGCGCGTGCTCGACGCCTGCTCCGCGCCCGGCGGCAAGACCGCGCACCTGCTTGAGCGGGCCGACTGCACCGTGCTGGCGCTGGACAAGGACGCGCAGCGCCTGCACCGCGTGGACGACACCCTGCACCGCCTGGGCCTGCAAGCGCAGACCTTGATGGCCGATGCAGCCCGGCCTGCCGACTGGTGGGATGGCCAGCGCTTCGACCGCATCCTGCTCGACGCGCCCTGCAGCGCCTCGGGCATCTCTCGCCGCCATCCCGACATCCGCTGGCTGCGCCGCGCCAGCGACATCCCCGCCCTGGCCGCCACCCAAACCGCCCTGCTCGACGCCCTCTGGCCACTGCTGCAGCCAGGCGGCAAACTGCTCTACGCCACTTGCTCGGTCTTTCCGCAGGAGGGCGTGGAGCAGGCCGCCGCCTTCCTCGCCCGCCATGCCGATGCGATAGCATCGCCCGCGCCGGGCCAGTTGCTGCCACGGGAGCCGCAGCAGCGCACGAATGACCACGCTGCGGCGTCGCCCGCGCCCCATTCACAAGACGGTTTTTTCTACGCCCTGTTCACCAAATCCTCGTGAAGCCCGCCCGCCCGCGCCCCGACCTTCAGCGCCGCAAGCTGCTGCGCACCGGCCTGGTCTTGGCCGTCGGGGCGGGCGCAACGCAGCGTGCGCAAGCCACCTCGGTGGACACCGAACCCCTGATGCTGACCATGAGCCCCGAGGGCCTGTTCGTCACCACCGCAGCGGTGTTCGCCCTGCCGCGCAGCCTGGAAGATGTGCTCAACCGCGGCATCGCGCTGTACTTCGAAACCGTGGCCACCGTGGTGCGGCCGCGCTGGTACTGGTTCAACGATGAGGTGGCGCAGGCCAGGCGCGAAGTCCGGCTGGCGTATCAACCCTTGCTGCAACGCTACCGCGTCTCCGTGGGCGGCCTGCAACAGAACTATGACAGCCTCGATGAAGCGCTCGGCGTGGTGCAGCGCACCCGGCATTTGCGGGTTGCGGAGGCAGCGCAGCTTGTGGCCGGACAGACCTACCAACTCGACGCCCGCTTCCGTCTGGACCTGTCGCAACTGCCGCGCCCATTTCAGCTCAACGTCTCATCGCAATCCGACTGGAAGATCGAAGCCGTCTTCCCTCCCCAACCCTTCGTCTGGACGCCCTGACCATGCAAACCGGCAACGCCTGGGACAGTCGCACCTCGCGCTGGGCCATGCGCATGGCCTTGGCGCTGGGGCTGCCGCTGGCCGTGTTTCTGGTGTTTCTGCTGGCGGTCTCCACCGACAACAGCGCGCAGCCCAGCCCGTTTTTCGCCTGGCTGTACTGGATCAATTTTGTCGTCGCCGGGGTTCTGCTGCTGGTCGTGCTGGCACTCGGTCTGCGCCTGGGCTGGCGGCTGCACAAGCGACGCTTCGGCAGTCGTCTGCTGTTCAAACTCGCCGCCGTGTTCGCACTGGTTGGCGTGCTGCCCGGCGTGGTGATCTACACCGTCTCCTACCAGTTCGTCGCCCGCAGCATCGAGACCTGGTTTGACGTCAAGGTGGAAGGCGCGTTGACCGCTGGACTGAACCTCGGGCGCACCACGCTCAACGTCTTGCAAGGCGATCTGCAAACCAAGGCGCGCAACCTCTCGGTGCAGATCGCGGAAGACCCCACCACGCTCTCCCCACTCACCATGGAGCAGCTGCGGCAGCAGCTCGGCTTGCAGCAGATCACCGTGTTCGACGGCAACGGCACGGTGCTGGTCACGGCCGGAGGCAACCCGTTCTCCCTCGTTCCCGACATTCCCGGCAGCAACAGCATGCGGCAGTTGCGCACCATGGGCTCCATCTCGGATATCGAAGGCGGCGATGATGGCTCCGGCCAGACGCCGCAGACGCTGAAGCTGCGTGTCGTGGTCAGCCTGCCCTCGCGCCATTTCGTCCTGCCCGGGCATGGCCGCTACCTGCAACTCATTCAGGACGTGCCGCAAGCCATCTCCAGCAGCGCGCTGGAAGTGCAGCGGGCTTACGGCGAATACCAGGAACGCGCGCTGGGCCGCGAAGGCCTGAAGCGCATGTACATCTCCACCCTCACCCTCACGCTCTTCCTCGCGGTCTTTCTGGCCGTGCTGTTGGCTGTGATGCTGGGCAATCAGTTGGCCAAACCCTTGCTGCTCCTGGCCGACGGCATGAAAGCCGTGGCCGAAGGCGATTTGCGGCAAAAGCCACACTTCGAGCGCAACGACGAACTCGGCGTGCTGGTACGTTCATTCAACACCATGACCAACCAGCTCGCCGAGGCGCGGGCGCAAGTGCTGTTCAACCACGACGCGCTCGAAGCCTCACGCGCCTACCTGCAAAGCGTGCTCGACAACCTCAGCACCGGCGTGCTGGTGCTGAGCAGCGACCAGCGCCTGGCCCTGGCCAACCCCAGCGCCACGCGCTTGCTGCGCGCACCGCTGCAAGGACTCATCGGCCAGCCGCTGCAACAACACCCCAGCCTGGCGGCATTCGCCCAAACCCTGACCGACGCCTTTGCCGCGCTCAACGAACAAGACGACGCCAGCGCCAACCCGCACTGGCTGCAGCAAATCGACTACCAACTCCCCAACAGCGATGCCAGCATCACCCTGCTGGCACGCGGCGCGCGTCTGGCACTGCCCGGACAACCCGCCTCCGTGGTGGTGTTCGACGACATTTCCGAAGTCATTTCCGCGCAGCGCTCCATCGCCTGGGCCGAAGTGGCCAGACGTCTGGCGCACGAGATCAAGAACCCGCTCACCCCCATCCAGCTATCGGCCGAGCGCCTGCAGATGAAACTCGCCTCCAAGCTCGAAGGCGCCGACCGCGACATGCTCCAGCGCAGCACCACGACCATCGTCAACCAGGTGCAGGCCATGCAACACATGGTCAACGACTTCCGCGACTATGCCCGCCTGCCCGCTGGCAAACCCGAGGCCATGAACCTCAACACCCTCATCGGCGACGTGCTCAACCTCTACGCCAGCCTGCCCGCGCGCGACGGCGCCAGCCCCGATGAACACCCCGAGGTCAAAGCCGATCTGACAACGCCCTTGCCCGACATTCTCGGCAATGCCACCCAGCTGCGGCAGGTCATCCACAACCTGCTGCAAAACGCCATAGACGCCGTGGCCGCACAGCCCGAACGCAAGGTGCGCATCCGCACCGAAGCCTTGCCGGCACAGGCCGGCGGCCCCGCCCGCGTGCGCCTGAGCGTGAGCGACAACGGCCCCGGCTTCAGCGACAAAATCCTTCACCGCGCCTTCGAGCCCTATGTGACCAACAAGCCCCGTGGCACCGGCCTGGGCCTGGCCGTGGTGAAAAAAATCACCGAAGAACATCACGCCCGCGTCGAGATTCAGAACCTTCAGGCCGAAGGGTCGGTTTGTGGCGCGCGCGTTTCCCTTATATTCCCTGGGCTGGCGCAACACCCTGTTGCGGAGGCGCCCCTGCAGCAAGCATGACCGTCTAAGGCAGGGCTGCCCACAGCCCGCCCCCAAGGAGCAAGAACACTTGGGGCGGCCCGGCGTTTCGTTTTCTTGTGAGAGTGAATTGGCATGGCAAGCATTTTGGTGGTCGATGATGAAATGGGAATCCGGGAGTTGCTCTCCGAGATTCTCAATGACGAAGGGCACAGCGTGTCCCTGGCCGAGAACGCCGCGCAAGCCAGGCAGCTTCGCGCTCAGGCCCGGCCCGATCTGGTGCTGCTCGACATCTGGATGCCCGACACCGACGGCGTCACCCTGCTCAAGGAATGGTCCAGCAGCGGCCAGCTCACCATGCCGGTGATCATGATGTCCGGCCACGGCACCATCGATCACGCAGTGGAAGCCACCCGCATCGGCGCCATGGCCTTTCTCGAAAAGCCCATCGCCCTGCAAAAGCTGCTGCAATCCGTCTCGCAGGCCTTGACCAAGCCGGCGGCACGCGCAGCCAGTGGCAGCCCTGTCGGCGCTGCTTTGGCTGCCAGCAGCGGCCAGATCGCCCCGGAGTTGCCACAACCCGTCGCCCTTCCGCCCGAGCGCGCCTTCCTGCTCGACCGCCCCCTGCGCGAAGCACGCGACGAATTCGAACGCGCCTACTTCGAGTTCCACCTCGCGCGCGAAAACGGCAGCATGACCCGCGTCGCAGAAAAAACCGGCCTGGAGCGCACCCATCTCTACCGCAAAATCAAGCAGCTCGGCGTCGATCTGGGCCGCGGTGGACGCAACAAAAGCGAGCCCGCCGCCTGCGCAGAAGAGAGTACTGCGTCCGACCTGGATCGCCGCGATTGATCCCCCGCTGCGCGCACAAGACAGCGCGCGCAGCGGACTTTGTTAGTATGTCGGTTTTCCGAAAAGCAGTGCGATGGCTTTCATGTGCACTGCCTGAAAAAAACGTGGCCAGGTAGCTCAGTTGGTAGAGCAGCGGATTGAAAATCCGCGTGTCGACGGTTCGATTCCGCCCCTGGCCACCAAAATTCAGCGCCCAACTGTTCTCGGTTGGGCGTTTTCATTTGTGCTTCCCGCATGACACGCGGGGTTCCCGCACATTCTGCGTGTGCGACCCGGCTCCTGTGGCCTGGCAGGAACATCCCCGGTTGCCCTCCGTTCCGCCCTCTCTTCTCTCGAAATCGGCGCTAACTTCTTCGCCGTGGCACACGCAGACAGCGTTGTTCATCAACCACTTGTGCGCGCGCCGATGCGAATGGTTGGCTCGCGGGTTTGCATGGGCAAAGCAGAAGGGCAAACCCGCGAGGCGTGCTTCCATGTCAGCCCTTGGGCGGAAATGGATCGTCACCGTAGCTGTTGCGCTCACGGATCTGGCCGTTCCGCCCTTGTATGAGCATTTCGCTCTGCTGGTTGATGGCGATGCCCCGTGCACGGTCAATCGCCTGTTGCTGCGTGCCATGGATGGAGGTGAGGCGGTCGTTGCCTTCTCCCCGCACACCCCACTGATCACCGCCGTTGATGGGTACGACCCATTGGTTCTTTCCGCTCATTTCAATCTCTCCAAAAAATGAAAAAGTCAGGCTCTTGAAGTCGGCGCGAGCCAGGCGCTTCGGTGCTGAATTCATGTCATGACGGTCGCCCCCTTTCCAGTTGCCGCACACGGCATCGCATACAGTCCAGCGCGCTGCTGCGTGACAACGAGTGCTCCGTAGGCCGCCAGCCGCGCCTCGTGCTCCGGCTTGCCCTTGTCCTTCGATTTGATCTTGAACAGGTCAATTGGCTTGTCGCTCTTCTGGCCGGCGCGCTGCATGACCCTTTCGCCGTCCATCTCGACCCCCTTGAACGACCACAGCGACTCGAACACTTTGGCCTGACCATCGGTGAACCGGATCGGCGTGGCCTGCACGTCCGGCAGCGTCGCCCACTTGAAGTCCGCCGAAAATGGTCCGTTGACAGGCGCGGCCGGATCGGCCACTGCTGGCGCTGCAGACGGTACCGAAGGGATGAAGGTGATCCCGCCGCCATAGAACGTGAATCGTTCTTCCAGCGCCAGCCATTCCACACCCGAGCCGAAGGGCGATCCGCGAGTTGTGCGCGGCCTGGGAGTGATGACCCGGATGCTGCTGCCCGCCACGCGCACACGATCCAGCAAGTTCGGCTCATGCAGCACTCGCGTCAAATCTCGGGCCAGCAACACCGGAGAACGGCGGGCGTCACCGATTCGCCAGGCTCCGTCGCCCAAGTCATCGATGTCGTCGCGGCTCTCGATGTCGAGGGCGAGGCGCATTTTCTGCCGCAGCCAGTCTTCATCCAGGGCCAACGCCGCACCGTCGATTGCTTCAACGGGCACCTGGCCACAATCCGGGCACCGGCAGATCCGGCCGCCCCGACCATCACTCCAGACCTGCGCCCGGTGCTGCTGGCAGTGGGGGCAGAGCACAAAAGACTGATCCGCAACTGTTGGTTTGACCGCTTTGCCGAGCACAGGCAAAGCCGATACCTCTCGTGGCGACAGCGTGGAACGCAGCACCGGCGTGCCGCCCGCGAACAGGCGGCAAACCAGGGCCCAGGCATCGTGCGTCGCCATTGGTCAGTCCTCGAAGGCCGATGAGGAACTGACTGCATCGGTCTCCGGCGGCAATTCCTGTGCACTGAGAGTCTGGCCCTTCTGCAAGATGCCCACCGCAACCAGGTAGCCTTCCAGCTGTGCCTGCATCTTGGCGTCGAACTTGTGCAGGTTCAGCCGCCCTTTGCTGGTCACTTCGATGGTGACCACCTTGGGGCGTGTCCTGCCCGGCTCGGGCGGGTAATAGAGATTGACCTGCGCCGCCGTCACCGCCCACTGCCCCTCCAGCGGGCCAGGCAGCTTCTCCTTCAGCAGATCGTGCACCGAGCGTTGCTGACTGGACTGCATTGCCGTGCATTCGATCTTGAGCGCCGTGTCGGGGCTGAGCAGGGTGAGTGCCTTCAGCTGAACCATCGAGAAGCCGTCCTCAAAGACGTCCGGCACATCGAATCCGGTGCGCAGCATCGACAAATCCAGCGTCGGCGACTTGATTTTGTGAGCGCTCGCTTTCACGCCCAGCACATGCTCCGCGAAGGCCTCGACCAGCATCTGCTGGTACTTCGCGCCGCCGCGCACCAGCGTGCGCACGACACCGGTGGACTTGGCGTACTCCAGCACCATGTGAATGTTGGGGTTGCCGAC
>JAFGXB010000007.1 GCA_016936875.1 Burkholderiaceae bacterium
AGGTAAAACATCGCGAATACGTTGCGCTCGGTCAAGGTCAACCGCACGCGAGCTGGGTGGATAAAACACCAGGCCCAGTGCATCCACTCCCAGCCGGGCAGCTTCAAGCACGTCCTGCGTGCGGGTCAATCCGCATATTTTAATGCGGGTACGGTGCGTAGGCTTAAACATGGGCGGCAATGCTACCAGAGGCGCGGGCAGCGCGCAGGTTTTGAATAAGAATGGTGTTCCGACGGGAATCGAACTAATGCCCTTTCGGTGGGCGACCGTTTATCAGCTATAAGGATTTACGCAAAAGTGTTCCAGCAAAACAAAGCGACGAAGGCAGTCACCGGTATGGCGAGGCGTTTGAACGCCGCTGAGGCGGTTTTGCGTAAGTCCTAACTCTATGTGGTTTTGGTCAGGGCGTTGGCATGCTTTAGACCTGAGGCGCATTAATCTAGAGTTGTTTTGCTCATTTTCAAGTTTCGGAAACCATCTTGGATACGGGTGTAAAAATAACAGCAGCCCCCCTGCTTACTACACTCCCAGGACATGGCGGGTTCGCTCGCGCATGGCACCCAACATTTCCCATAGGAGGATCTGATCATGAATATCACACCAAAAACCTTGCTGGCGCTCGGCGTCTCAATGACTCTGCTCGCCGCTGCGCCGAGCTGGGCTGAGACACCTGTCGACCCAGGCTACAACCCCATGACGGGCGGGCAAGCTCCAATGATGCGTGACTATGAGCCGAACGCTGCCGCAGGCTTGGAGCTGACTAATGAACAGCGTGAAAAGATGCGTACGATTCAGAAAGACATGTTTAAACAAAACATGGCATTGATGGAAAAGATGGTGGACGAATATAGCTAGATGGAATCGTTGTCCGACGCTGACAAACAAGACACCAAGTCGATCCTTGAGGCATATGACCGCCAGTCTGCCCTGCGCCGACAGATGATGAGCAATCGCCTGCAGGCACAACAGAAGATGAATGATCTGCTCACTGACGAGCAACGCAAATCTTGGCGCGGCCATCGAGGAAACTGTGGCCAAATGGGTAGGATGGAACGGGGGTACGGCTACGGACATATGGGGCCTGGTTATGGTTACGGCTCAATGGGACCCGGAATGATGCAGCCAGGATCTGGACCGTGGTGGCAGGGCGAATAACAACCTGACCGCGGCTTGGCCATCGCCGATTCCCATATTCCAGAGCACTGCTCAGGGTATTGGCCACTAACTCAATGTCATGGTCAACAAAGCTTGAGCCGTCCGTTAGGCACATTTTTGAGCGGATTGTTCAAACTGGTTGGGCGGCATGTTGCCGTTGGTTGAATAGGTGCGGAGGATAGGTGCTATGGCGATTGATCCCATCTGTGGCATGAAAGTGAATGAGGCATCGGCGCTTTATGCCGAGCGGGATGGGAAGACAGTCTATTTTTGCAGCGAGAGCTGTCGGCAAAAGTTTCTCTCCAGTGCGACGCAGGCCGAACGCGAGGCCATTATTTGTAGGGATTGTGAGTCGTCTGCGTCTGCTAAGCGTTTGGCACCAAAAGCCTATGCACCTGCGCAAAAAACCACTTACACCTGCCCGATGCACCCCGAAGTTGAGCAGGACAAACCCGGAATCTGCCCAAAATGCGGTATGGCGCTGGAACCAAAGGCGTGGAGCGCCGCCGGGGATGACGAGGAGAACGTCGAGCTGACTGATATGACGCGGCGTTTCTGGATCGGCGCCGCCCTGACCTTGCCAGTTTTTCTCTTGGCCATGGCTCACTTGATCCCGGGGATGGGAAGTCACTCATGGGTTGCTGGGTCGGTCTCGCGCTGGCTGCAATTTGTACTTACCACCCCCGTGGTCTGGTGGGCGGGCTGGCCGTTTTTCCAGCGCGGCTGGCGCTCTCTGCTGACCGGCAATCTGAATATGTTCACGCTAATCGCCATGGGCGTTAGCGCCGCCTATCTGTTCAGCGCCGTGGCAATGCTCATGCCGGATCTATTTCCCGCCAGCATGCGGCACCTGGGCAAGCTCGACATCTACTTTGAAGCCGCTGCGGTCATCGTCGTGCTGGTACTCCTAGGTCAGGTGCTCGAACTTCGAGCCCGCAGCCGCACAGGCAGCGCCATCAAGGCCTTGCTGAACCTGGCACCACCCACGGCGCGTCAGGTTTCATCCGATGGCGACAATGTAGTTCCACTCGAACGGGTGGAGGTGGGTGACTGGTTGCGCGTGGTTCCCGGCGACAAGGTGCCCGTTGATGGCGAGGTAGTTGAAGGGCATTCCAGCGTCGAAGAGTCCATGGTCACTGGCGAGCCTCTGCCGGTGGAAAAATGCGTCGGCGACAAGGTGACGGGCGGCACTGTTAATGGTTCCGGCAGTTTTATCATGCGTGCCGAACGAGTCGGCAACGACACCCTGCTCGGGCAGATCGTCAACATGGTTGCCGAAGCCCAGCGCAGCCGGGCGCCCATTCAAGGCCTGGCCGACAAAGTCGCCAGCATCTTCGTGCCGTTGGTTCTGGCCGTTGCGCTGATCACCTTCGTCCTCTGGATGTGGCTGGGCTCAGAGCCCAGGCTCGCGCACGCCATCGTCAACGCCGTCGCGGTACTGATCATCGCCTGCCCCTGTGCCCTAGGCCTAGCCACGCCCATGTCCATCATGGTCGGGGTCGGACGCGGCGCCCAGGTCGGCGTGCTGGTGAAAAATGCCGAGGCGCTGGAACGCCTGGAGAAAGTCACCACCCTGGTCGTGGACAAGACCGGCACACTCACCGTGGGCAAACCAAAACTGATCGACGTCCTTCCGGTGGACGGTTTCGATGCCAAGGCGTTACCGCATATCGCCGCCTCACTGGAGCAGAACAGCGAACACCCGCTGGCTGCCGCGATTGTGCAGGGTGCCAAAGAACAGGGTATCGAATTGGAGAAGGTGAAAGATTTTCGCTCGGTGACCGCGGGCGGAGTGCTCGGCCGCGTTGACGGGCGGATGGCACTGATCGGCAAACCTGAGTTTCTGCGGGATGAAAAGATCAGCGGCCTGGAAGCGCTGGAAGCCTCAGCTGTGAAACTGCAGGAAGAAGGCAAGACCGTGATGTACGTCGCCATTGATGGCAAGTCGGCAGGCGTCCTCTCGGTCGCCGACCCAATCAAGGCCTCCACGGCCGAAGCGATTGCCGAGCTCCATGCCCTCGGCTTGAAAATCGTCATGCTGACCGGCGACAACCGCCATACCGCTGCGGCCGTGGCCAAGGAACTCGGCCTTGATGCAGTGGAAGCGGAAATCGAACCCGCCAGCAAAGTAGCATATATCAAGAAGCTAGCCGCGACGGGAGAGCATGTGGCCATGGCCGGCGACGGCATCAACGATGCCCCGGCTCTGAGTGCGGCTGAAGTCGGCATTGCCATGGGCACCGGCACCGATGTGGCCATGCAAAGCGCCGGCATTACCCTGGTGAAGGGGGATCTGCGCGGCATTACCAAGGCCATCAAACTCAGTCGCGCCACCCTGTGGAATATCCGCCAGAACCTGATGTTCGCCTTTCTCTATAACGCTCTGGGTATCCCGTTGGCGGCGGGTGCTCTGTATCCGGCTTTCGGTCTGCTACTCAGCCCCATCATTGCCGGCGCAGCAATGAGCCTGAGTTCCGTCTCGGTGATTGGTAACGCATTAAGGCTGCGCAACGTGAAGCTGTAGCGTCTCGTCGGGCCCAACCTCAATAAAACCGTGGCAAGCGCACGGCATTGGGTAAACCATACTCAACCGGATAGTCCACATACACCAAATACAAGCCATCCGGCAGCGCGCGGCCAAAACCTCGCCCACGTCGCGTGTGAGTCTTTTAATTAGGCTTTTTTCGCCGCAATGCGCCATTCAGCAAGATCGTGGACAGGCTCTTAGTCGGTCAGCCAATGACACGACAAGGCAGGCAGCGTGAAGACATCGTTCTCAACGGTGAAGCGCTCGCCCGTGCAGAGGTCTCGCATGGCATCCATCAGCAAAAACCCATGTGCGCGTAAGGCTTCAACGGGGAGTGTTTGCGCCGCATCGCTGAAA
>JAFGXB010000060.1 GCA_016936875.1 Burkholderiaceae bacterium
AACTACTGGAGGCAGCAAGCCAGTCACGTCACCACTGTGGCCTGACTTAAACCAACTGGCCTCCACGAAAGTCGGGGCGGTTCAGAGTTCGAGATCTTCCACGGCGACACCCTGCTCAACGAGTGTGACATGATGCGCGAGCAGAACCCGGCCAAGAAGCCGAGCTTCGACGCCATCGTGGCCAACCCGCCCTTCAGCTACCGCTGGGAGCCGACCGAGGCGCTGGGCGAGGACATGCGCTTCAAGAATTATGGCCTGGCCCCCAAGTCCGCCGCCGATTTCGCCTTCTTGCTGCACGGCTTTCACTACCTCAAAGACGAGGGCGTGATGGCGATCATCCTGCCGCATGGGGTGTTGTTCCGAGGCGGAGCGGAAGAGCGCATCCGCACCAAGCTGCTGAAGGACGGGCACATCGACACCGTCATTGGCTTGCCCGCCAACCTTTTCTATTCCACCGGCATCCCGGTGTGCATCCTGGTGCTGAAGAAGTGCAAGAAGCCGGACGACGTGTTGTTCATCAACGCGGCCGAGCACTTCGAGAAGGGCAAGCGCCAGAACCAGCTGACCGATAAGCACATTGCCAAGATCGTCGACACCTACCAGTTCCGCAAGGAAGAGGCGCGCTACTCACGCAAGGTGGAGATGGCCGAAATCGAGAAGAACGATTTCAACCTGAACATCTCGCGCTACATCAGCACGGCGGTGGGCGAGGCGGAGATTGATCTGGCCGCGATTCATGCAAGCCTTGTGGACATCGAGCAGGCCATTCAGAAGGCGACGGCAGAGCACAACGCTTTCCTCCAGGAACTCGGCTTGCCGCTGTTGCCGTCGGCGAATTGAGGGTTGTTGCGGATTTGGCAGGGGCGGCCTCGCCAGACCGTATCGACACAACCCCTGCGGCGAACAGCGCCAACATCTGAACCTAGGGCCTGTTACCGCTGAAGCCGCGCTCGGTGCCCGGGCCGGACGATCAGCGCGGCTTGCGGGCCACGGCGTCGATCAGCGCCGAGCGTCCGGCGTGACCGGCGCCTTCTTGCAGCGTGGCCTCGTGCTCGCGCAGCAGCAGCCATTCGGCTGCGGGCAACAGTTCGCGCAGCAGCTCGGGGGTGTAGAGGTGATCGAGCCGGCCGGGGCCGCCGGTGCGGTAGTCGAGCTGCTTCGGGGTGTAGCCCTGCACGCAGAGCAGGCCACCGGGTTGCAGGGTGCGCCACATGCCGTCGAACATCTGCCTGCGCAGCGCGGGGTCGGCGAATTGCACAAAGATGGCGACCACGGCATCGAACTGATCCGGGGCCCAGTTCCAGTTGTCCACGCCTGCGACGTGAAACGCGACTGAGAGCCCCCTGGGCCGGCTCGCCGACCCGCCCCCCGTGGGGGTCAAGGAAACTTGGGGCGGCCCTGCGTTTCCTTGAGAGGCGCCGCGCTCGGTGGCCCAACGCCGGGCTTTGTCGACCGCGATGGGCGAGACGTCGAACGCGGTGACGGCGTGGCCCTGCTCGGCCAGCCACAGGCTGTTGCGGCCCTCGCCGTCGGCCACGCTGAGCACGCTGCTGGCCGGGGCGAAACGCGCGGCCTCGCGCACGAGAAAGGCGTTTGGTTCAGCGCCGAAGAGCAGGCCGGGCTTGGCAAAGCGGGCGTCCCAGGTGGCGCGGGCGTCGGCGAATCCTGGCGGGGTGGGCGGGGTTGTTGCGGTAGAAGTCATGGCGCGAGCGAAAAATGCAAAGCGCCATTTTGCGCATTTATTTCAGTTTCTGCCCGGTGCCGTCAAACACGGAAACCGTGATGGGAATGCCCTGGCGCACGCTCTCGCCCACGGTGCAGAACTGCTCGAACTGCATCAGCACCCGGTCGAGCCGCTCCATGCCTTGCGCCACGGCGCCCATGCGGATGTCCACGGTGATGGACAGCACGCGCAGACGGCCTGCGGCGTTGCGGCCGATCTCGCCCGTGGCGGTGGTGGTCAGGCCCTTGGGGTCGAGCTTGAATTTGCCGAGAGCAAAATACAGGCTGGAGCTCATGCAGTTCCCCACGGCGGCGAGCAGCAGTTGTGAGGGCGACGGCCCCGCGCCCTCACCCAGCGGCGGCGGCTCATCGGAAAGGATGGCGGGCTGGTCTGGCGCGTAATGGATGTCAAACCGGTAGTCCTTGACCTGTTTGAGGGTGACGCTGGGAGGCTGTTTGTCGTCCATGAAGGCTCCTTGAGTAACGGTGAGGCGAAGACGCAGAAAAAAACGATTGTCTGCCGCAATCCTTGCGGCGCGTCTGTTTCCGGTGAACTTTAATCCCTGCCCGACGGCGAGGGGTGCCGTTGCCCCGCCTAAGATGACGCTTTCGCTGCGCCCACGCCGCGCCACGCAACTCACCCGGCCCGCTCCACCTTGGCAACACCTGAAGAACTCTGGCTCAAATCGCGCAAGAAAGACATCCGCCCCGCGCTGAACCGCGCCGTGGGGCTGGGGCTGTTTGCGGGCTGGCTGATCATCGTGCAGGCCTGGTTGCTGGCGCGAGTGGTGTCTGCGGTCATCATCGATCACCAGCATCTGGGCGATGTGTGGGGCTATCTGGCGGCGATGTTGCCGATTTTCGCCCTGCGCTTCGTGCTGATGCGCGCCGCGGAAAATGTGGCTTTCGACGCCGCCGCGCAAGTCCGGCGCGATCTGCGCCAGCGGCTCTACGACCATCTGCAGGCGCTGGGGCCGCTGTGGCTCACCCGCCAGTCCAGCGGCGATCTGGCCAATTCCATTGGGGTCGGCATCGATGCGCTGGAAGCGTATTACGCGCGCTATCTGCCCAATATGTCGCTCACCGCGCTGGTGCCGCTGTCCATCCTGGTGTTTGTGCTGCCGCAAGACTGGATTTCCGGGCTGGTGCTGCTGGGCACAGCGCCGCTGATCCCGCTTTTCATGATTCTGGTGGGCAAGGGCACGGAAACACTCAACCAGCAGCAATGGCAACTGCTCGCGCGAATGAGCGGCCGGTTTCTCGACAGCTTGCAGGGGCTCACCACACTCAAGCTGTTTGGCGTAAGCCGCCATGAAGCCCAGGTGGTGGCCGCGCTGACCGAGGACTACCGCATCGGCACCATGAAAGTCTTGCGGGTGGCCTTTCTGTCGTCGGTGGTGCTGGAGTTCCTGTCCACCATCAGCATTGCCATGGTGGCTGTTTTTATTGGTTTTCGGCTGTTTTACGGCGAGATGCAATTTTTTAACGGGTTTTTCGTGCTATTGCTCGCGCCAGAGTTTTACCTGCCGCTACGCAATATGGGCACCTTCTATCACGCCCGCATGGAAGCCATCGGTGCCGCGCAGAATTTGCTCAAACTGCTCGACACCCCCATCCCGCCACATGCCCAGCCCACCGGCGGCACGCAAAAACTGGGCGCATCCCAGGAGGTGCACATCCGCTTTGACGCCGTGACCGTGCGCTATGCCGATGATCTGGCCCCTGCGCTCGACGCCGTGAGCTTCGCCGCCCCGGCGCGCGGCCTCACCGCCCTGGTTGGCGCCAGCGGCGCGGGCAAGAGCACGGTGCTGCACGCGCTGATGGCGCAAGTGCAACCCGCACAGGGCCGCATTCTGGTCAACGACACGCCCCTCACCGCGCTCGACCCCGCAGACTGGCTGCGCCATGTCGCCTGGGTGCCGCAGCGCCCGCATGTGTTTGAAGGTTCGGTGCGCGACAACATCGCCCTGGGGCAGGCGCCCGCCAGCCAGGACGCGGTGGAACACGCGGCGCGCAACGCGCAGGCGCACGACTTCATCGCCGCCTTGCCGCTGGGCTATGACACTCCGCTGGGCGAACGCGGCATGGGCTTGTCCGGCGGGCAGGTGCAGCGTCTGGCGCTGGCGCGCGCCCTGCTCAAGCCAGCCCCACTGGTGCTGCTGGACGAAGCCACGGCGCAGCTTGACGCCCACACCCAGGCGCAGGTGGGCGAGGCCATTCTGCAACTGGCGCGCCAGCGCTGCGTCATCCTGGCCGCGCACCGTCTGAGCACGGTGCTGCGCGCCGATCATGTGGTGGTGCTCGACGCCGGTCGCGTGGTGGAGCAGGGCGCGCCACAAGCCCTGCTCGCCGCAGGCGGCGCATTCGCCGCTCTGGTGCGGGCGCACGAAGCGCCGTCCGCCCCGTTTGATGAGGCCCTCGCATGAGTTGGAACCCCCTTCCGGCCGATTTCGATTCCGCCCAGGCCAGGGCCGATCTGCTGCGCCTCATCCGCCTGTTTCGGCCCTACGGCAAATGGATGCTCTGGGGCGCGCTGGCGTCGCTGCTCACGGTACTGGCCAATGTGGCGCTGATGGCGACTTCGGGCTGGTTCATCGCGCAGATGGCGCTGGTCGGCCTGGTGGGCGCCGCCATGGATTACTTCACACCGGCGGCCTTCATTCGCGCCATGGCCATCACCCGCACCGCGGGGCGCTACGTCGAACGTCTGATCACTCACGAAGCCACGTTCCGGCTGCTGCAGGAATTGCGCGTGTGGTTCTACCGGCGGCTGGAGCCGCTGGCCCCGGCGCGGCTGCAGGAGCTGCGCGGCGCCGACCTCAGCAGCCGCATCCTCAGCGACATCGACGCGCTCAATCACCTCTACCTGCGGGTGCTGGTGCCGGTTGGCGTGGCGCTGGTCGGCGGCGCCCTCGTTTTGCTGATGATGGCGCTGTTCAGCGGACGGGTGGCCGCGTCCACCCTGTTGTTTCTGCTGCTGGCCGGAGTGGCCGTGCCCTTGCTGACATTCCGTCTCGGCCATGCGCCGGGCCGTGCCCTGGTGGAGCTGCGCGCGCAGTTGCGCAACGCGGCGGTCGACGGCCTGCAAGGCCTGGGCGAGCTGCGCATTTACGGCGGCATGGCGCAGCAGGCGCAGCGCATTGGCGCATTGACCGACGCCATGATCGGCCAGCAGCGTCAGCTCAGCCGCGCCACCGGCCTGTCGCAAGGCCTGCTCGGCCTGTGCGCCAATCTGGCCATGTGGGCCGCGCTGCTGCTGGCCATTCCGCTCGTGACGGACGCCTCCATCCTGCCGGCGCAGCTGCCCATGCTGGCGCTCTTCGTGCTCGCCAGCTTCGAGGCCGTGCTGCCGCTGCCGCTGGCGCTGCAAATGCTGGGCGAGACCCTGGCGGCGGCGCGGCGGGTGTTCAGCATCCTCGACGCCCGACCGCAGATTGACGAACCCGCCAATCTACCCACGCCGCAATGGACGCAGGCCGATGTGCAGATCGACGGCCTGCGTCTGCGCTACCCCGGCGCCCAAGGCGCCGCCCCCGTCTGGGCGCTGAACGGTCTGAGCCTGCACCTGCAGGCGGGCGAGCGCGTGGCGCTGGTCGGCCCCAGCGGAGCGGGCAAAAGCACCCTGGTTCAAGCCCTGCTGCGCTTCTGGGACTATCAAGACGGCCAGGTGCGCATTGGCGGCCACGACCTGCGCGCCTGGCCCGGCGAGGCGCTGCGCGCGCACATCGCCGTGGTATCGCAAGACACCTATCTGTTCAACACCACCCTGCGCGACAACCTCATGCTGGCCAAGCCCGAGGCCACGGAAGAGGACGTCATTGCCGCATGCCAGGCCGCGCAGTTGCACGACTTCATCACCGCTCTGCCCGAGGGCTACGACACCTGGGTGGGCGAAGCGGGCATGCGGCTCTCCGGGGGACAGGCACGGCGCGTTGCCATTGCCCGGGCGCTATTGCGCGACGCGCCGCTACTCATCCTTGACGAACCCACCGAAGGCCTCGACGCCCTCACCGAGCGCGATCTGCTGCGCGATATTGCGCATCTGATGCAGGGCCGCACGGTGCTGATCATCAGCCACCGCATTGCCGCGCTGCCCGCCGCGGTTGACCGGGTGCTGGTGATGGAAGCGGGCCGCGTGGTGGAAACCGGCACCCCGGCAGACCTGCTGGCGCGGCAGGGTGGCGCCTTCCGCGCCCTGCACGACGCGCTGTAAATCCGGCGCGCGACGCGGTTTGGTGTTTCAGCGCAGGCGGGGCAGCAGACCGCGCAGGCTCAGGCCGTCCTCGCTCAGCGCCGTGGCGATGGCCAGACGCAACGGGCCGATGCGACTGGACGCATCGAGCACCAGGCGGCGCACCAACCTGGCCGGGCTGCGGTCGTCGGTGTACAGCGTGGCGATGGCCTGGGTGGCGAGGTAGAGCGGCCGGGTGGCGCGGCGATGCGCCGCCTCGAACCGCTGCAGACGTTCGGGGGCGGCGATGTCGGTGCCCGCGCGCGCTGCCGCCAGAATTTCGCGCGACAGCAAATCCACCCCATGCAGACCAAAGTTGAACCCGTGCGCCGTCACCGGGTGCATGCCCACGGCGGCGTCGCCAATCAAGGCAAACCGGGGCGCGACGAAACGCTGCGCATACACGCCGATCAGCGGATAGCTGTTGCGGCTGCCCGCGCGCTTCATTTCCCCCAGCCGCCCTTGGTAGCGCCGGGCGATGTCGCGCTCGAAGTCGGCGTCTGGCAGTTCCAGCAGCGCCTGCATGTCATGCGGCGGCAGGGTCAGCACCACCGAGGACAGATGCTCGGACAAGGGCAGCAGCGCCAGCGTCTGGCCAAAGCCGAACCATTCCCACGCGGTGTGGTGATGCGGCTGCTCGTGGTGCATCCGGCATACCAGCATGGTTTTACCGAAGTCATGCGAATCGGCGCCGATGCCCATCTTGCGGCGGGTTTCGGAAAACCGGCTGTCGGCGGCGATCAGCATGCGCGCGCGCAGGGTTTGCGGCGTGGCCGCAGGCAGCGCGTCGTTCGCGGGTTGCAGATCGAGCTCCACACCCTGCGCGTCGGTACGCACCGCGCCCAGCCGGGTCTGGTCGAACAGGGTGTATTCGGTCTGCCCCTGCACTGCGGCCCACACCGCGCGGCGGATCTGCTGGTTGGGCACCAGCGCGCCCAGCGCGGTTTTGCCGCGCAACGGCGAAACGCGCATGGGATGTTTGTCCTCCCCATTCAGCACGATGGCGTGCTCCAGCGGGAACACCTGATCGTCGGGGATGTGGTCGAACACCCCGGACTCGCGCAGAGTGCGCAGGGTGCGCAGGCTCAGCGCGATTTCGCGCCCGTCAAACGGCGGATCGGCCAGCGCAGCGGCGCTTTGCTGCTCGATGAGGGCGATGCGCAGGCCGCTGCCAGCCAGCGCCCGCACCACGGACAAGCCGGCCGGGCCGGCGCCGATGATGGCAAGATCGAAGATCATGAGACACGTCCGATACAAAAAGAGCGACGATGGAACAAATTACAGCCGCGCCATTTCCAGTGGTGCGTCACCATACACCGCCCGCGCCAACACCCGCAGCGCCGTGCGCAAGCCCTCTTCGAGCACAGGGTGGTAGAAGGGCAGGGTGAGCAGTTCGGCCACGGTCATGTCGCGCTGGATGGCGAGCGCCAGCAAATGCCCCAGATGCTCGGCACCAGGAGCGCACAGCTCCGCACCCAGCAGTTTGCCGCTGCCCGGCTCGGCGTAAACATGCAGCTGACCGGCGGCGCGCAACATCGCCATGGCCCGCGCCTGCTGCGCAAAGTTGACTCCACCAGTGGCAAACGGCCGCCCTTGCAGCGCCTGCCAGGTTTGCCCGACCACGGCCATTTGCGGATCAGTGAAGGCGATGGCCAGGGGCACGCGGCGTTTGAAGCGCGCCGGGCCGTGCAGGGCGTTGAAGGCGGCGATGAACCCTTCGTCCGAGGCTTCGTGCAGCACCTGGAGTTCGCCATTCACATCGCCGGTAAAAAAGACCGGAAGATCGCCGATTTGCAGTGTATTGCGATCAAAAGCAGGCAAACCGCGCGCATCCAGCAGCACACCGAGTGTCTCCAGGCCGAGCCCGTCGGTATTGGGGCGTCGCCCCATTGCCGCGAGCACGGCGTCGACCTCGACCACGGTCTCGCCGTTATCCACCAGCACCGCGCCGCCCGCGCCTTCGCGCAGGGTGACGGCGCGCCCCATGTGCAGCGGAAACTCGGCACCGATACGCCGCTGCGCTTCGGCCTGGATGACGGGATCGGTCAGCGGCCCGAGACTCTCGCGCAGCTCAAAGCCGTGAATCTGCAGCCCAAGGCGCGCCAGCGACTGGCCGAGTTCGAGACCGATCACCCCCAGGCCGACCACGGCGATGCGGCGCGGCAGATCGGGGCGCTCGAACAGATCGTCGGTGGTGAGAATGCGCTCGCCAAACGCGCGCCAGGCCGCGGGCACGACCGGGCGGGTGCCGGTGGCGATAAGGATGTGATCGGCGCCGATGGCCTCGTCCTGCCCGTCCGGGCGGGTGATGATGAGGCGGTTCGGCCCGTCGAGCCGGGCGCGCCCGGCGATGTTCTGCGCGGATTGCAGGCTGTTTGTGGAGCCCAGCACCCCGGCCACACGCGCATCGCGGTAGTCGCGCACGCGCTGGAGCACGGCAGGCAGGTCGACGCGCAAGCCCTCGCCACCGAGAATGCCCAATGTGGCCAGCGCACTGCGGCGATGAAAATCGTCCGCCGCCTGAATCAGCGCCTTGGACGGCATGCAGCCCACCCGGGCGCAGGTGGTGCCATAGGGGCCGTGATTGATGATGACAAAGTTGTCGGTGTGCTTGCGCACCTGGGACAGCGCGGTGAGGCCGGCTGTCCCAGCTCCGAGAATGGCAATGCGGACATGGCGCACGAAGGGGCTCCAGTGAGGTGGAATTCGTGCCAGTCTATCGGCGCGGCAAGACGGCTGATTTGGGCAGGGTCAAGCCGCGTGAAACGGAAGCCGCCCAGGGCGCGTGCCCTGGGCTTGCCGCATGCGTGTCAGGTGTGATCTTGCAAAGTCGCGTGCTCGGCGTCGGCATGCGCCATGGCGAGCATGGCATCGCGCTTTTCGGTCGTGCCGAACATCGGGCTTGTGCCCACGACCTGGTGATTGGCGGCCTTCAGGGTGAAGTAGGCGCGGCCGTCGCTGGCGGTCTGCTTGTCGAAGCGCTCGGGCAACACGCTGTTTTTCTTCACCGAGGCGATGCCGTTTTCTGCAGACGCCTTGCTCTCGTACTGCTCGCTGCTCAACAGGGTGGCGCCTTCTGCGGTTTTGAGCGAAAAGTGAAATTGACCTTTGTCGTTTTTGTGCAATTCAAAGCGGACTGCCATAGAGGACTCCTGGGTGAGTAAGTCGATGCAGGACGGTGCCAGGGGCCTGTGGGGCGTGGCGCGCGCCAATGGACGGACGGCAGGGACAACGCATCCCCGCACGCCCCGAATGGTCGGCTGGTTCTGTGACAAATGCAAGACTTACGCCCCCGCTTTTGACAATAGTTGACATATCGACGGCTTTTCCTACCGTCATTCGGGGGGATTCGGCGGACGAAGCGTCCATCAGGCGACGGAGCGTCGAACGCGAAAATCGGCCGTGGCGAGGGCGGTTTTTGCCCGGTGCGCGGCCACCGCCTAACTCGCCTGCTGCTCCAGGGCGAAATGCGCCCCCTTGAACTGGCCGAGCGCTCCGGTCAGCCAGGGCAGCAAATCACGCAGCGTGGCATGCAACGTCCAGGGCGGGTTGATGAGAAACATGCCGCTGCCCAGCAGGCCAAAGCCGCTGGCGTCGGGCTCGCGCACCTGCATGCGCACGTCCAGCCAGTCTGCCTGGCCCGCAATGCGGCGCAATTGCTGCGGCAGCAGATGCGATTCGCGTCGCTGCAGCACGGGATACCACACGGCGTAGGTGCCAACGGCGAAGCGGGTGAGCGCATCGCTCACGGCATTGCGCAGGGCGGCGTAATCGGTCTTCAACTCATAGGAGGGGTCGAGCAACACCACGGCGCGGCGATCCGGCGGTGGCAACAGACTTTTAAGAGCGACAAAACCGTCGGCGCAACGCACCTGCACCCCCGGTTGCGCGCCGAACGTGGCGTCGAGCAGGCGGTGGTCGCTGGGGTGCAACTCGAACAGCCGCAGCTTGTCCTGCGGGCGCATCAGGCGGTGAGCGATGGCGGGGGAGCCGGGGTAGTACAGCAGCGCGCCGCTGGCGTTGAACTCCTTGATCAGCGCCAGATAGTCGGCCACGGCATCTGGGAGGGGCTCGCCCCCCGCGCGGGCCACCGTTCGCTGCCCGGCGGCGGGAGCTTGCGCCCACAGGCGTTCGATGCCTTGTGCGTATTCGGCGTTTTTCTGCGCGGCGGGATCATGCAGGGCGTAGCCGCCGGCCCCGGCATGGGTGTCTATCACCCAGTACGGTTTGTCCTTGCTGTTCATATGACGCAGCACATGCACCAGAACCAGATGTTTGAGCACGTCGGCGTGGTTGCCGGCGTGAAAAGCGTGTCGATAGGCGAGCATGTCAGTTCCGCGCGCGCAGCGAATGGGGGGCTTGTTTCATACCGGCACTGTACTGGCTTGGCGAGCCTCGATGCTGCTGCACAATGCGGGAAAACGCGCAGCACCCAGACGTCCATCCACCCTCCTCCACTCGATTTTGAACGCCATGCCGTCTTCTCCCACCGCCAGCCCAGCCGACCAGAACGCCCTTGATTTCATCCGCTTCGCCGTGGACAGCGGGGTGATCGCCTTTGGCGATTTCACCACCAAGGCGGGACGGCAGTCGCCGTATTTTTTCAACGCCGGGCTGTTCAACGACGGCGCCATGCTGGGACGGCTTGCGCAGTTTTATGCCCGCGCCCTGCTGGAGAGTGCGGTGCCGTTCGACATGCTGTTTGGCCCGGCGTACAAGGGCATTCCTCTGGGCGCGGCCGTCGCGGTGGAACTGGCGCGCCAGGGCCGCAATGTGGGTTTCGCCTACAACCGCAAGGAGGCCAAGGATCACGGCGAGGGAGGCACGACGGTGGGGGCCCCCATCCGCGGGCGGGTGGTGATCGTGGATGACGTGATCTCCGCCGGAACCGCCACCGGCGAATCGGTGCGGCTGATCCGCGCCGCCGGAGCCGAGCCCGCCGCCGTGCTCATCGCCCTTGATCGGCAGGAAAAAGCAGCGATCCGCGGCGAAACGCTCGACATCTCCGCCGTACAACATGTCAGCCGCGAATACGGGCTGCCGGTGATCGCCATCGCCAATCTGGATGCCCTGCTGGGCTACCTGGCCGACGGCGGCCACGCGGATCTGGCACGCTGGCGGCCTGCGGTGCAACAGTACCGAGACACTTACGGGGTCTGAGAGCTTGTGATTGAAACGGGCCATGGGCAACACCATGCGACGCAACCCATCATGGCCATCGCTCTGCGTTCTCCGTTGAAGATCTCGTTTACCGCCTTGCTGTTGTGGGGTTTCGGCCTGGTGGTGCTGCCGTTGATGCTGGGCTTGTCCGTCACGGCGTATTTGTTCGATCAGGTTGCCGCGCAGGCGCGCACCTCGGTGGCGGTGGCGGTGCAGCTCACGCGCAATTCCCGGCAGCTCGCACAGGGCATCGACGACCTGCAACGCGCCAGCGGGCAATGTCTGGTGCTGCAGGACGCCGCGCTGTGCGCCGGGGTGCGGCAGGCGCATGCCGAATTCACGCGCGACGCCGAACAGTTGCAGCACATGCCCCTGCCCGCCGAGCAGCAACGCACCTTGCTGGCCTTGCGCGCGCAGGAAGACGCGCTTTACACCGGGGTCATGTCCGCGGGCAAGGTGAAGGACGGCGCGCGGGTGTTCAACGCGCTGAACCCGGAGTTCGATGCCATGCGCGCAGCGACCACCCGGCTGATCGCCCACAGCAACCGTCTGGTCGACGAGCAGGAGGCGCGGCTACAGCAGGTGTCCAACAGGGTGTGGTCGGTGCTGGTGTGGCTGGCGCTGGCCAGCGCCAGCTTGTCGGTCTGCCTGGCACTGCTGTTCTCATGGTTGCTCAGCCAGCCCCTGCGGCAGCTCAAGCGCGCCATCCGGCGGCTCGGCGACGGGCAGCTCGATCAGGCGCCCACGGTCGTCGGCCCGCGCGATCTGGTCGATCTGGGCGTGCAGCTCGATTGGCTGCGCCGCAGACTGGCCGATCTGGAGGCGCAGAAAATCCAGTTGCTGCGGCATGTGTCGCACGAGCTCAAAACCCCTCTGGCCTCCATGAAAGAGGGCGTGGATCTGCTGGCCGACGGCGTGCCCGGACCGCTCAACCCCGAGCAGCAGTCCATCGCCCGCATCATGCGCGGCAATGTGCGCGACCTGCATCACCGCATCGACAGCCTGATCCACTACGACAGCGCACTGCACGCCCCCGAGCCGCTGCAGATCACCACCGTGAAGCTGCGGCTCCTGCTGGCGGGATTGATCCGCCGCAATCACCTGACGCTGCGCGCGCGGGGCGTGCATGTGGAGTGCGGCTGTTCTGCGCTACAAGTGCGGGGCGACCGCGCCAAGCTGGAAAGCCTGTTCGAGAACCTGCTGGTCAACGCCATCCGCTTCAGCCCGCAGGGCGGCAGAATCGGGTTTGACGCCACGCAGGTTGCGGGCGGCGTCGAGATCTGCATCAGCGACCAGGGGCCGGGCGTGGCGCCGGAAGACCGCGCCCAGTTATTTCAGCCGTTTTTCCAGGGCCGCAACCAGCCCACCAGCGCCTTGCGCGGCACCGGGCTGGGGCTGGCGCTGGCGCGGCAGTACGCACACATGCACGGCGGCACGCTGGACCTCGCGCCGCACACTGGCCCCGGCGCGGTCTTTCGCGTGTTTCTCCCCGACCCCTCTCTGGATAACGCATGACCCTGTCTCACCCTTTTTCTCACCCTTTTCGCCTGCTCCCGCCGGCCTTGATCCTGACCCTCGCCCTGACGTCCTGCGCCGAGCTGCCGCGCCTGGCCGAATTGCCCGCGCGACACACCACCAGCGGGCAAAACGCCGACCGCATCGACGAGGCCACCGTCAGCCGGGTGCTGCGCGACACCCCGCAAACCGCGGGCCCGGCGCTGCAAAGCCAGGCCGCGCGGCTGCTCGCCCTGGGCAAGCGGCGCGGCGCGGCCGATCAGCTTCAGCTCGCCGTGCTGCTGCTGGCGCGCGGCGAGCCGGGCGATGCCGAGCTTGCACAGAACTTGCTTGAAGGCCTGCAAGCCCGCGCGACCGACCCGCAGGCGCGCAACTTCATCGCCCTGTTGCAGCGCGATGCGGCACAACTACTCGCCCTGCAGCAGACACAAAAAACCGTGCTCACCCTGCAAAAGCAGATCGACCAGATCAAATCGCTGGAAACCCAGCTCCAGAACCGCGGCCGCTAAGTGGCCACCAAGGCGCGACACCAACCCCATGCCAGCAACCGTTCTTTTGGTCGATGACGACCCTGATCTGCGCCAGCTTCTGGCCATCCGCCTGCGCTCGGCCGGCTACGCGCCCATCACTGCGGCCAGTGGCGTCGAGGCGCTGGGCAGCCTGGCCGCCAACCGCCCCAGCGCGGTCATCACCGACTTGCGCATGGACGGCATGGACGGTCTGTCGCTGTTCGAGCACATCCGCGCGCAAGACCCGTCTCTGCCGGTCATCATCCTCACCGCGCACGGCACCATTCCCGACGCGGTGGACGCCACGCAGCGCGGCGTGTTCGGCTTTCTGACCAAGCCCTTCGAGGCGCGCGAGCTGCTCGCCCTGCTGGAACGCGCCATTGCGCTGCAACCGGCGCAGCCCGCCAACCCGTCCCCCAAAGACGAGGCCTGGCGCGCCGACATTCTCACCGCCAGCCCGCGCCTGCTCGCACTGCTGTCCGAAGCCGGGCTGGTTGCGCGCAGCAAAGCCAGCGTGCTCATCCGCGGCGAATCGGGCACCGGCAAAGAGATGCTGGCCCGCGCCGTCCACCGCGCCAGCCCCAGGCAGGCCGGGCCGTTTGTCGCCATCAACTGCGCCGCCATTCCCGAAACCCTGCTCGAATCCGAGCTGTTCGGCCATGCCAAAGGGTCCTTCACCGGCGCCAGCCAGGCGCAGACCGGGCTGTTCCAGCAGGCCGGCGGCGGCACGCTGTTTCTCGACGAAATCGGCGACATGCCGCTGCCGCTGCAGGTCAAGCTGCTGCGCGTGCTGCAAGAGCGCCAGGTGCGTCCGCTGGGCGCGGCGCAGGCGGTGGATGTGGACGTGCGCATCGTCTCCGCCACCCACCGCGATCTCGACGCCGCCATCGCCTCCGGGCAGTTTCGCGACGATCTGTACTACCGTCTCAACGTCGTCACCCTGCACCTGCCACCACTGCGCGAACGGCGCGAAGACATCGCCATGCTGGCGCAGCACGCCCTGCAGACCCTCACCCCCCGGCTGCACCGACGCATCACCGGCTTCACGCCCGACGCGCTCGACCTGCTGCAACAACAAGACTGGCCTGGCAATGTGCGCCAGCTCATGAACGTGGTCGAGCAGTGCTGCGCGCTCAGCACCACCAGCCGCATTCCCGCCAGTTCCGTGGTGCGAGCGCTGCGGCTCAAACCCACCACTCTGCTGCCCTTCGCCGAAGCGCGCGAGCAGTTCGAGCGCGACTACCTGGCGCAATTGCTCAAGATGAGCCAGGGCAACGTGGCGCAGGCCGCACGGCTGGCCCAGCGCAACCGCACCGAGTTCTACCGCCTGCTCGGCAAGCACCACCTCGACCCCGCGCTGTTCAAAACCGCCGCGGAAGACACCCCGTCGCAGGGTTAGCGTGACGCGGCGCTAGCACCATCGTCGCTGCCGAGCGACAAAATATCCCTTATCAATCAACGGTTTGGAAAACCGCCGGGGAACCCGTCGCCATTGCCCGACGCTTTTGGCGCCAATTCCTGCCGTTTGTCGCCGTTTTGTGTGACTTTTTCCCTCTCCCCCCTCTGGAGCTGGGTAAGTGGCACAGGGTTTGCACTAGGCATCTCAAGGAAACGCCGGGCCGCCCCAAGTTTCCTTGCCCCCCCGCAGGGGGGCGGGTCGGCAAGCCGACTCTGGGGGCGGTTGACGCAGATCGCATCCGATCGATCTGCTCCCCACGGAGAAACCTCATGCACACCACACGCACCCCCGCCGTGTTCCACCCCGAACCTCCACAGGCATCGTTTCAGGCGATGCAGCAGCAACTTCACCACCTTGCCGCGCAACTGCGCGCCTTGTGGCAGCCCAGCCCGGCTTTGACGCCACTGGCCCGGCTGCAAGCCCAGCACGCCCGCGATCTGGACGCCTTGCAGGAGCAGTTTGGCGACAGCATGCACATCGCCGCCTACCACCCCAGCACCCCGCGCCGCTGAGCCCTTTCCACCCCTTCAGGAGAACCATCATGTTCACCATCGATTGGCCTGCATTTACCCCCTACACCGCCGTGGCTGGCGGCGTGTTGATCGGCGCCGCAGCCGGCGCGCTGGCGCTGGGCGGCGGCAAGATCGCCGGCATCAGCGGCATTCTGGGCGGCGCGCTCAGCGACGCCCTGGCCGCGCGCCGCCCGGCCCCGTGGCGCTTGAGTTTTCTCATTGGCGTGCTTGTCGCCTCGGTACTGTGGGCGATTGCGCTGCCCATTCCCGGTGCGCAGTTTGAAGCGCCCTGGTCCCTGCTGCTGGTCGGCGGCCTGCTGGTGGGCGTGGGTGCCCGGCTCAGTTCGGGCTGCGCCAGCGGCCACGGCGTCTGCGGCCTGGCACGGCTGTCGCGCCGTTCCCTGGCCGCCGTGGCCACGTTTCTTTCCACCGGCATCGTCACAGCAGTGTCTGTGCACGCGCTGCTGTACTGACCGTCTCAACCCGCAAGGAGATCGCCATGAACAAACTCGCTTTTTTCTCCGGCTTGCTGTTCGGCCTCGGGGTCTTGCTCTCGGGCATGACCAACCCGGACAAGGTGCTCGGCTTTCTGAACATTGCCAGCGCCTGGGACCCCAGCCTGCTGCTGGTGCTGATCACCGCCGTGCTCGTGGCCTTCGTGCCCATGCAACTGGCGCAGCGCCGCAGCAAGGCGCTGCTGGGCGACCCCATCGCCTTTCCCGATACCCGCAGCATCACTGGACGGCTGATTCTGGGCAGCGCGGTGTTCGGCGTGGGCTGGGGCATGACCGGGCTGTGCCCGGGCCCGTCGCTCGCCTCGCTGGCCTCGCTGCACGCGCCGCAATGGTTGTTCTTCGCCAGCATGGTGGCGGGCATGACGGGGTTCGAGCTTTGGCAGCGCGCCACCGCGGCCAAACCGCAAGCGACGCCACACCCCACTCAAGGCAACGCGCGCCCGCTGGCCGCCAAACTCTGAGGACAGCCCCATCATGACCACAACATCCACTTTTCTTCCCGCCGTTGCGCCCCAAACGCTGGCTGACGCCTCGCCCAGCGAAGCCGACCAGCAGTTGCGCGCCCAGGTCCTGGAGCGTCTGAGCCAGACCGCGCTGCGCTGGCTCGGCATCCAGATTGATGTGCAGGACGGCCTGGTACGCCTGTGTGGCGCCCTGCGCGATGCCCGCCTGCGCGCCCATGCCGAATGGCTGGTGTTCACCACCGAAGGCGTGCAGGCAGTGTGCAGCGACTGGCAAACCAGTCCCGGCAAGCCCCCGTCAGCGCAGCGCCACTGACCCCGAATTCGGCGCGCGCCGCACCGCGCCGTCCCCCGCGATCCTGTCGCGCTCCTCGCACTCTCCGCCCGTCCCCCGATGGGTGGGAGATGTGTTTCGCCGCAGCCAGCGTGCTGCGGCGCTTTTCTTCTCTTCCCTCTTTTCCCCATGACCATGAGAAAAAAACTTGCATTCGTCGCGTTTGCCAGCCTCGCCGCTCCTGCCGCGCAGGCCACCGATGGCTACTTCCAGCCCGGCTACAGCATCAAATCCAATGGCATGGGCGGTGTGGGCATTGCCCTGCCGCAGGACGCGCTGGCAGCGGCCACCAACCCGGCCGGCATGGCGCTGATCGGCAACCGGGTGGACGGCGGACTGAGCCTGTTCAAACCCGACCGCAGCGTCAGCACCACGGGCAGCCTGGGTGCGGCCATGGGCCCGGCCGCGGGCACGCCAATCAACGGCACCTATTCGGGCAATGACCAGTCGCTGTTCCTCATTCCCGAGGTGGGCATGAACTGGATGCTCAACCCGCGCATGGCCGTCGGGGTGAGCCTGTATGGCAACGGCGGCATGAACAGCGGCTACGCCAACATCTTCCCGCCGCTGCAGCCGGGCACCGGGGTGGATCTGCAGCAGATGTTCATCTCGCCCTCGTTTGCCGTGAAGCTTGACGACAACAACGCCGTGGGCATTGCCCTCAATCTGGTGCAGCAAACCTTTCGTGCCAACGGCCTGGGCAACTTCAAGCAGTATTCCGTCGCTCCAGACAAGCTGACCGACAACGACCACGACACGTCCACCGGCGTTGGCGTGCGGCTGGGCTGGACCGGCACGGTGGCCCCCGGCCTCACCCTGGGCGCCACCTGGCAGCCCGAAACCCGCATGAGCAGTTTCAACAAGTACGCCGGGCTGTTCGCCGGAGGCGCGCACTTCAACATTCCCGAAACCTATGGCGTGGGCTTTGCCTGGACACCCGCGCCGCAGTGGACGCTGGCCGGCGACGTGGTTCGCATCAACTACGCCAAGGTCAAAGCCATCGGCAACACCGCCGACTGTTTCTACCAGCAGCAATGCCTGCTTGGCCAGGACAACGGCCCGGCCTTCGGCTGGAGCAACATCACCGTCATCAAGCTGGGGGCCGCCTACCAGTACAGCCCGGACCTGACCCTGCGCGCCGGCTGGAACCACAGCGACAACCCGGTGCAGAGTTCACAGGTGTTTCTCAACACCATCGCCCCCGCCGTCACACAAGACCACCTCACGCTGGGCGCCACCTACGCGCTGCGCAAGGACATGGAAATTTCCGTGGACTATGTGCACGCGCTGCAGAACAGCGTGACCGGCCCGCTGCCGCCCGGATTCGCCACGGCGGGATCGACCGAGACCGTGCGCATGAACCAGAACACCCTGGGCGTGTCGGTCGGCTGGATGTTCTGAACGCTCGCCGGGCGCGGCGCGGCGTTTTTCACATGCGCTACGTCCCGCCCACGAAGGGGTTGCTCCGGCGCTCTTCGCCGAAGCGGGACTCCGGCCCGTGGCCGGGGATGAACACCGTGTCGTCACCCATGGGCCACAGCTTGCCGGTGATGCTGTCGAGAAGCTGCTGATGATTGCCGCCGGGAAAATCGGTGCGACCGATTGACCCGGCAAACAGCACATCCCCCACCCAGCAACGCCGCGCCTCGGGCTGGTGGAACACCACATGGCCCGGCGTGTGCCCCGGGCAATGCCGCACAGTAAGTTGCAGCGTACCGAGCTGCAGCGTGTCGCCATCGGCCAGCCAGCGGTCGGGCGTGAAGGGCTGGGCTGGCGGAAAACCAAACAGTTGCGCCTGCTGCGGCAAGGCGTCAATCCAGAACTGGTCGCCCGGATGCGGACCGATGATGGGCACGCCCGCGCGCCGCGCCAACTCGGCCGCACCGCCCGCATGATCAATATGCGCATGCGTCAGCCACACGGCGCGCAGCGTGAGCTGCTCGTTCTGCACGGCCTGCAGCAAGCGATCCACCTCCCCTCCCGGATCGGTCAACACCGCCTCGCGCGTGACGTCGTCCCACAACAGACAGGCGTTCTGAGCGAAAGGGGTGACCGGAAGAATGCGGTAGCGGAGCATGGGCGGGATGGAAAAAGGGTTCGGCGCTTGAAAAAATTCGCCTGCTCTGAATTGAAACACGGCGTGTGCAAGCCAGAACAGGGTGCCGGTTTACATTTACCATGCAAACCAAATCGTGTACCAAGTTGTTTTCATGGCATCCGACATCTGCCCGTCATGTCGCTTGTCTCGCGATGACTCCAGGAGGCAGGATGACATTCGGAAAGGTGACGTGCTCGGCGTTCTGTAAACAAGGTCTGCTCCGTTGGCAATGGCGCGCGTGCGAAGCCCTCGCCATCTCCGGGACTCGCGGTGACTGAATCGTCCTCGCTCCTTTCCCGATCAGTGGAAACGCTCCCGCCACTTCTCGCGCAGGCACTCGACACAGACAACAGCCTGTCCGAGCGCACCTACCTGCAGCGTTTGCAACGACTGTTCTTCCTTAGCTATGTCCTGGTGCTCCTTGTCACACTGGTGCTCTTCGGCTTGTACGCCGTGCGGCAATGGCGTAATGAGCAACAAAAGCTGACCCATCGCCTGGCGTTCAATGCCCAGCTGCTTGCGGGTGCCACGGAAGGACGACTGCGGCAATATGCGGTGTTGTCGGACAGTCTGGCCGCAAGCATCCAGCGCAATCCGTCGTTACTGCAGGACGCTCCGGCCTTGCAACTCAGATTGCGTCAGGCGCAGTCGGCGCTTGAAGATATTGCGGTCATCCGCGTCGTCGGTGCCAATGGGCAAATCCTGAGCTCAACGTCACAGCTGGGCCCTAGTTTCGAGCTGCGCAACAATCCGCTGATTTGGATGCAACTCATCAATGCGCAGCAGAGTGGGCATATCGTGGTCGGCCCACTGGTGCGCCTGCCCACCATGGACCGCTGGGTGCTGCCGCAGTTGCAGTTCTACCCAGCGCGCGGCGATGTTCCGGCGTTCTGGGTTGGCATCGGCATCGACCGATCGGCTTTCAACCGCCTCTGGCTCAGCCTGAATCAGAAAAACCGCCAAGCCGACGCCTTGCGTGAATCCGAGGCTTTTCTGCTCGTGCGCCAGGATGGCTATGTGCTGGCTCGCTGGCCCGACCTCCCGGCCTCGCGGATTGGCACGTTCTATGGACGCCCACAGACCGGCGCGCTCATGCACTCCCTGCAGAGCCACCCGGATGCGGCCGAAATGCCGTTCACTGGGGTTGTGCATTCAGTGTTTCAGACGCGGGTGGGCTACTGGATGCGCATGCAGCCTAACGCGCCGGATCTGGCCGTAGCGGTTTCGCTACCCTACTCGACCCTGATCACGACCTACTGGAGCACGTTGATCCCTACTTTGGTAGCGGCCCTCTCGCTACTGACCGTGCTGACCTTGGCCTATCTGTTCATACGGGGACGGATGCAGGCCGAGTCACTCGCCATCGACGAACGGCACCAAACCCTGCTGTCTTACAACGAGCACCTGCGCCAACTGGCCGAACGGGACTACCTGACCAAACTGCCCAACCGGCGCTATCTGATGGCCCAGCTGGGCCGCCTGAGTGACGCTGCCCACCGTGAACAAGGACAGCGATTTGCTGTCGGCATTCTCGATCTCGACGACTTCAAGCGGGTGAATGACACTTATGGCCACCAGGAGGGCGACCAGTTTCTCAAAATCCTTGCGACCAAGCTGCAAAACGTGCTGCGCGATGACGACATCCTGGTTCGCCTTGGAGGAGACGAGTTCGCCGTGATTCTGCACAACATCGCCCAGGAGCGCGACGCTCTGGCAGCTTGCCAGCGCCTGCTCAACAGCGCGCGCGCCCTGGTCGAACTCAGCAATCAAAACGCCATTCAGGTCACCGCCAGTCTGGGCCTGGCCATCTGGCCTGACGATGGCACCGAGCCGGATTCGCTGCTGCGGCACGCCGATCAGGCGATGTACGCCGCCAAACAGTCCGGCAAGAATCTGCTGCTGCGCTATCAGCCCGACATGGAAGCCCAGGCCCAGGCCAGGCAGAACGCCTACGACCTACTGGAACAAGCGCTAGGCCAGCAGTGGCTTAGCCTGCACTACCAACCCATCCTGTGCATCAGCGGCGCCGATGCAGGGCGCATCACTGGCGTGGAAGCGCTGTTGCGCATTCAACACCCGGAACAGGGCGTGCTGGCGGCGCAGACCTTCATCAGCGCGCTGGACGCGCCGCATCTGGCACGTCCCATCGGCCGCTGGGTGCTGCAGCACGCCATGGGACAGGCACAGTACTGGAACGCACAGGGCCTCCACCTGGGCATGATGGTCAACATCAGCGCGGTGCATTTTCTCGCGCCGGATTGGCTCAGCGACCTCAGCGAGGCCCTCACCGCCCATCCGGGCCTGCAGCCCGCACAGATCAAGGTCGAAATCACGGAATCCGGCGCCCTGCGCGATCTGGACGTCGCCGCCCGGGTAATGAAGCAAAGCGCCACCGCGGGCGTGCGCATCGCGCTGGACGACTTCGGCCAGGGCGAGACCACCCTGCGCTATCTCCAGCGCCTGCCCGCGCACACCATCAAGATCGATCAGAGTTTCGTGCGCGACATGATCGACGATCCGCACGACTACGCCATCGTCGTTGGCCTGCTCGATATGGCCGCGCTCATGGGCCTGATCACCGTGGCCGAAGGCGTCGAAGGCGAGGGCGCCATGCAGCTGCTGGCTTCGCTGGGCTGCACCCATGTGCAGGGCTACGGCATCGCCCGCCCCATGCCCGCCGAGGATTTGCCGAAGTGGATTGCGCAGTGGCAGCCCCCCACCTTCCCCAAACCGATCGTGCGCGTGATGCCCAACCTGCCTGAAATCCAGCGGCAGCGGTTTTCGCGGCTGCGTGCCGCGGCTCAAGGCGGCGGAGAGTTTCCGCAGAACGTGGTCATGCACGATGCCGAGCGCTACTGCCATCTCGGCCAGTGGCTAAATGGGACAGGGCAGTTCTTCTATGGTGCCGACCCGCGCTATGCCGATTTCCACCGGCGTCATGCGCTGATCCACGAACTGGCCCGCCGCGCCCGCGTAGCGGCCGACGCAGCCGATCACACACTGGCCCTGCAACTCATCCGTGACGCGCAGGAGATCAACGACACCCTCCTACAGGATCTGCAGGCTCTGGCCGCTCCCGCGCCATCGGGTTCGGTATAGCGCAGCGGATGGTGCGGCACATCAGCCACACCTGCAAGCAGCAGCTCGCTGCGCAGGTGGCTCCCTTCCGTTAGCCTGCTTCTCCTTGGCCCGTGTGGTGCCGAGCACTGCAGGGTTCCGCAGATTTTTCCGGGGCCACCCGCGAACCTGGCTGAGTGGCGAACGCGTCATGGACGACGCAAATGAATTGCGCCATGGCCTGCCCGGTAGCCGCGCGAAGACAAACTTCAGCGGTCCACCCGCTGTTGCAGGTGCGCCGGGTAGCGGTCGCCGACGATGGCGATGGTTTGCAACGCCTGCTCGATGGCGTCGAGATCGTCCGCGCTGAGCGCGACTGCGGCGGCGCCGATGTTCTCCTCCAGGCGGTGCAGCTTGGTGGTGCCGGGAATCGGCACGATCCAGGGTTGTTGCGCCAGCAGCCAGGCGATGGCAATCTGCGCCCGGCTCACGCCCTTGGCCTGCGCGAGTTGCCCCAGCACCGCCACAAGGCCGGCGTTGGCCTGGCGGTTTTCCTCGCTGAAGCGCGGCACGACGTTGCGGAAGTCGCTCTTGTCGAACGTGGTGTGGGCGTCGATCGCGCCAGTCAAGAAGCCCCTGCCCAGCGGGCTGAACGGCACGAAACCGATGCCCAGCTCGTCCAGCACCGGCAGCACGGTCTGCTCGGGCTCGCGCCACCACAGCGAGTATTCGCTCTGCAGCGCCGCCACCGGCTGCACCGCGTGGGCGCGGCGGATGGTCTGCGCCCCGGCTTCGGACAGGCCGAAGTGCCCAACCTTGCCTTCGGCAATCAGATCGCGCACCGTGCCGGCCACGTCTTCGATGGGCACATTCGGATCGACCCGGTGCTGATAGAACAGGTCGATGCGGTCGGTCTTCAGCCGCTTGAGCGCGGCCTCCGCCACGGCGCGGATGTGCGCCGGGCGGCTGTCGAGCCCCTTGCTCACCACGCCGTCGACGAAGCCGAACTTGGTGGCCAGCACCACTCGATCGCGAAACGGTGCCACCGCTTCACCCAGCAGCTCCTCGTTGACGAAGGGGCCGTAGGCTTCGGCTGAGTCGAAAAAGGTGACGCCGCGCTCGAACGCCGCGCGGATCAGGCGAATGCCGTCAGCCGCGTCGGTTGCCGGGCCGTAGCCGTAGCTCAGACCCATGCAGCCCAGGCCGATGGCCGAGACTTGCAGGCCGCCCTGGCCCAATGTGCGTGTTTGCATGATGGATTCCTCTGGATTCTGGTTGAGATAAGACGTCGGCGTGTGCCAACGGCAAGCGTGTCGGTGAGCCGACCCTGGGGGCGCGCTCTCCTCCCTCTTTCGGCCTGCGATCACCGATTGCTGAGCTCCAAAACAGCTTGCGGCAGCCGCGCACCGACCACGGCAATCTGCGCGGCGGCGCGACTGAGTGCGTCGACATCCGCAGCGGTGAGCGCAATGCGCGCGGCGCCCAGGTTTTCCTCCAGCCGGTGCAGCTTGGTGGTTCCCGGAATGGGGACGATCCAGGGTTGTTGCGCCAGCAGCCAGGACAGAGCAACCTGAGCGGGCGTGCAGCCCAGACGCGTCGCAAAGGTGCGCACAAGGTCAACCAGCGCGAGATTGGCGGCGCGTGCCTCAGGAGCGAAACGCGGCACACGGTTGCGAAAATCCGTGGCGTCGAACGCGGTGTCGGCAGTGATCGCGCCGGTCAGAAAGCCCGCCCCCAATGGGCTGAAGGGAACGAAGCCGATGCCCAGTTGTTCGAGCGTCGGCAGCAGCTCGCTCTCCGGCCCACGTAACCAAAGCGAATACTCGCTCTGCACTGCGGTCACCGGGTGAACGTCGTGGGCACGGCGGATGGTTTGAATGCCCGCTTCCGACAAACCGTAGTGCCGCACCTTCCCGGCGACGATCAGATCGCGCAGTGCGCCCGCAACCTCCTCAATGGGCACCTCGGGATCGACACGGTGCTGGTACAGGAGATCGATGTGATCGGTCTGAAGACGCTGGAGCGAGGCATCGACCACTTGACGGATGTGCTCGGGACGACTGTTGAGACGGCCGCTGCGCTCCCCCGTGGCGGGGTCGATGTCAAAGCCAAATTTGGTGGCGATGACCACCTGCTGCCTCACGGGTTTGAGCGCCTCGCCGAGCAATGCTTCGTTCGTGAACGGGCCGTAAGACTCGGCGGTATCGAACAAGGTCACGCCCAGATCGACGGCCTTGCGAATCAGCGCGATCATCTCCCCCCGATCTCCCGGCGGGCCATAAAGCGCGCTCATGCTCATACAGCCCAGGCCAATGGCCGAGACGTTCAGGCCGCTTTGGCCCAGTGTGCGAGTTTCCATGGTGTGTCCTCTCCAAAATTTCAGTGCTGCGGGCCGACACGGGTCGGTGCGGCGTAGGCGGCGTCATCCACCTTCTCCATCCAGTCAACCGCCTTGCCATCGTGCTGCTCCTGGACGGCGATATGGGTCATCGCCGTGGTCGGCGCAGCGCCATGCCAGTGCTTCACCCCGGGCGGAATACTGACCACATCGCCGGGGCGGATTTCCATCAGCGGGCCGCCCCATTGCTGCACCCGGCCGCAGCCTGCGGTGACCACCAGCGTCTGTCCCAGCGGGTGGCTGTGCCAGTCGGTGCGGGCGCCGGGCTCGAAGGTGACGGCGGCGCCGGAGGCTCGCGCCGGGTCGGGCGAGGCGAACAGCGGATCGACCCGTACCGTGCCAGTGAACCACTCGGCCGGGCCTGCATAGGATGCCTGCGAGCCCCCACGCGCCACGCGCAGAGTTTTGGTGGAGGCATCGGACGGAGATGGTGTGCGTTGCATGATGTTCTCCTGAATGAGGTGGTTGCCTAAAGCGCACCCAGCACCAGCCGGGCTCCTTGCATGGCGTCGAACGGGTTGCGATTTGAGGTTGCGTGTCTTTGGGTCTCCGCGCATCAGGCCGCGTCTTTCAGCGACGCCATGTCGATGACGAAGCGGTACGTCACATCGCTGCGCTGCATGCGCTCGAAGGCGGTGTTGATGTCCTGGATGCGGATGCGCTCAATGTCCGCGGTGATGCCGTGCTGGCCGCAGAAATCGAGCATCTCCTGGGTTTCGGCAATGCCGCCGATCAGTGATCCCGCCACCGCCTTGCGGCCTAGCACCAGCGGCGCGGTGTTGAGCATCGGCTCCAACGGCCCGAGATAACCCACCAGCACCAGCGTGCCGTCGGTGGCCAGCGTGGGCACATAGGGGTTGACGTCATGCACATAGGGCACGGTGTCGATGATGAGATCGAAGCGCCCGGCGCTGGCCTGCATCTGCGCCGCGTCGCCAGACAGCACGATGTGGTCGGCCCCCAGCCGCCGTGCATCGGTCTCCTTGCCGGGCGAGCGGGTGAACAGGGTGACTTCGGCGCCCAGCGCCTTGGCCAGCTTCAGCGCCATATGACCAAGCCCGCCCAGACCGATCACCGCGACACGGCTGCCCGCGCCGACGTTCCAGTGGCGCAGCGGCGACCAGGTGGTGATGCC
>JAFGXB010000061.1 GCA_016936875.1 Burkholderiaceae bacterium
GACCCCGTCCAGGTGGTGCGGGAAGTCATCGCCGATCTGTTGCCGCTGGCCGAAAGCCGCCAGATCGATCTCGGCCTCGACCGCGCCGACCCGGTGCAACTGCGCACCGATGCCGCCCAGCTCTACACCCTGTTGCGCAACGCCGTGGACAACGCCCTGCGCTACACCCCGGTCGGCGGCCGGGTGGACCTGCGGGTGCGCGCCGCGGGCGACAACGTGGTGATCGAAGTGCAGGACACCGGCCCCGGCATCCCACCCGATCAGCTCGGCCATGTGTTCGACCCTTTTGTGCGCCTGCCGGGCGCCGAGGGCGAAGGCAGCGGGCTGGGCCTGTCCATCATCCGCCAGATCGCGCAGCGACTCGGCGGGAAGGTGACGTTGGACAATGCGGCGGAGGGTGGACTGGTTCTGCGCTATACGCAAGCCATCGGCGCGGGCAGATCAGGCGCAATCCGGCACGTTGAAGTTTGAACTGCAGTGCTCCCCACCCCAGCCCTCCCCACGCCGGGGGAGGGAGAAAAACAGCGTCTTCCCCAACTGCGGGGGAGGTTGGGAGGGGGAGGCCGTTGCATTCCCCATTCATCCCCTTCCATTCCAGATCAACAGGGTCTGTGCTTCATGCAGTCCAGGCGCTGCCGACTCACGCCGGCTGTAGCCGGTAAATCTTGGCCGACGCGCCGTCCGAAATCAGGTAGATCGCCCCGTCCGGCCCCTGGCGCACGTCGCGGATGCGCTCGCCCAGATCGGCCAGCAAGGCCTCGCGCGCCACCACCCGGTTGCCCTCAAGCTGCAGCCGCCACAGCGCCTGCCCGGCCAGCGCGCCGACAAACAGATTGCCGCGCCACTGCGGAAACAGCGCGCCGGTGTAAAACGCCATGCCGCACGGCGCAATGGAGGTTGGCACCCAATAGGTGACGGGCTGCTCCATGCCCGGCGCACTGGTGGCGCCGCCCACCGGCGGACAGTTGCCCACCGGCGCGCCGTATTCGCAGCCATAGGAAATCGTCGGCCAGCCGTAGTTGCGGCCGGCGCGGGTGATGTTCACTTCATCGCCGCCCTGCGGGCCGTGCTCGTGAGTCCAGAGTTCGCCCGTCTGCGGGTGGATGGCCGCGCCCTGCACATTGCGGTGGCCGTAGCTCCAGATCTCCTCGCGCGCCCCGGCGCGGCCAACGAAGGGGTTGTCCGGCGGCACGCTGCCGTCGGCGCGGATGCGCACCACCTTCCCCAGGGTGTTGGACAAATCCTGCGCCGCGTCGCGCTGGCTGAAGCGGTCGCCCAGGGTGATGAACAGGGTGCCGTCTGAGGCGAACACCAGCCGCGAGCCGAAGTGCGCGGTGCTGTCGATCTTGGGCGTCTGGCGGAAGATCACCTGCACATCGCTCAGCCGCGAACCGTCCGCCGAGAGCACCCCGCGCGCCACCGCGGTGCCGTTGCGTCCTGCATCCGCTCCCGTGCCCGCTTCGGCATAGCTCAGGTAGACGCGGCGGTTGCTGGCAAAGGCAGGATCGAGCGCCACGTCGAGCAAGCCGCCCTGCCCGCGCGCGTCCACCGCAGGCACACCGGCGATGGGCGCCGACGCCTTGCCGTCCATCCCCACGATGCGCAGCGCCCCGGTGCGCTCGGTCACCAGCATGCGGCCGTCTGGCAGAAAAACCAAGGCCCAGGGCCGCGACAGGCCGCTGGCCACAGGCACAGCCGCCGCCTTCACTGCGGGCTGCGTGTCCACAGCCAGTGGATTGGACGCGGCTGAGGCGGGCGTCTCGCCCCACACCAACACCGCGCCACCGCCACACGCACCCAGTGCCGTGCTGCCCAGGCCCGCGCCCAGCCAGCGCAGGGCGTGGCGGCGTGTGGGTCGGGAGGGATGGGATGACGTCTTCGTCTTCATGATCGGCTCCTGGCTTCGGAAACGGGTTCAAGCTGTTTCAAGCACTCTGCTGGGCGTCGGTGTCGTGGTCGTCGCCGCCGCCGAACACGCGCTGCCGCAGCAGGCCGAGCTGGTCGCGCACCTGTGCGGCCTGCTCGAATTCCAGATTGCGCGCATGCTCGATCATGCGCTTTTCCAGGCGTTTGATCTCGCGCGCCACGTCCTGCGCGTTGTCGATCTGCAGTTCCGCGATTTCACGCTCCACGCTGCCGGCGCGCAAGCCCTTGCCCGGGGTCTGCACCACGCCGTCGATCAGGTCGCGCACCGATTTGTTCAGCGCGGTGGGCGTAATGCCATGTTCGGCGTTGAAGGCGACCTGCCTGGCGCGGCGGCGTTCGGTTTCGTCGATGGCGCGGCGCATGGAATCGGTGATGCGGTCGCCGTACAGAATGGCCATGCCGTTCACATTGCGCGCGGCGCGGCCGATGGTCTGGATCAGCGAGCGGGTGGAGCGCAGAAAGCCCTCTTTGTCCGCATCGAGAATGGCCACCAGCGACACCTCGGGAATGTCCAGCCCTTCGCGCAGCAGGTTGATGCCCACCAGCACATCGAACACACCCAGCCGCAGGTCGCGCAGAATTTCCACCCGTTCTACGGTATCGATATAGGAGTGCAGGTAA
>JAFGXB010000008.1 GCA_016936875.1 Burkholderiaceae bacterium
CAGCAAGGTGAAACCGCGGGATGGTGCCCCCACGCTTGCCGCTGGCGCGGCGGCGCTGCCCCCCAAGGGGGCTGGCCCCGCCTTGGGGCGGCCCGGCGACGGGGCCGGTGCGTTCAAAAGGGAAACGGGAATGCGGGGAGATCGAAGCGTCATGATCTGCTGCGGCTCACCACGAAGGGCGCGAAGCCGTCGGTGATGATGCTGTCGCGCTCCGCACCATCGGACAACACGATCTGGATCGGCCCGCCCACCGGCTCGGAGCCGAACAACAGCCAGCTCGGCGGCGTGCCCAGACTGCGCACACCACCTTCGCGCAGACTCACGTTGACCGACCCTGCGGAATAAGCCGCTTCGCGCGGCTGGCCGCCCAGTGCGCTGCGCCAGTCTCGCGGGGGAATGTCGCGCTGCCCGCCCAGCCAGGGCCAGATGCGCGGACGCAGCAAATCGGAATCCACCGGCTCCCAGCCCTGCGGCCCGATCTGCACAAAGGCATAACCGCCGGGCCCGCTGGCCCAGGCCAGGGGCACACCGGTTTCCGCCGCGTGCTGCCGCGCCGCGTCGAACAAGGCCGACAGGCGCTGCGCCTCGCGTTGCATCTGCGCGTTCTCAGACGGCGGCAAGGCAAAGGCAGCCAAGGCGGTCACCATGCCGACAATGATCAGCGCCACCAGCATTTCAAGGAGAGTGAACCCCCACGCTTGCCGCTGACGCGACGGCGCTGCCCCCCAAGGGGGCGGACTCAGTCTTGGGACGGCCCGGCGACTGCGTCGGAACCCCCACGCTTGCCGCAGTGGGCGCAACCGGGCCGCGTTCACGGGCGACGCGGCAGGGCTATTGCCAGCTTCCGATGTCGGCATTGGCGCCCTCGCCGCCGGGTTTGCCGTCCGCGCCATAGCTAAACACGTCCACCGCGCCTTTCACGCCCGGGTTGAGGTACTGATAGGCATGCCCCCAGGGATCGGTGGGCAGCTTCTCCAGGTAGGGCTTCCAGTTGTTGGGGATGGGCGGGGTACTGGGCTTGACCACCAGCGCCTGCAATCCCTGTTGCTGGGTGGGATAAATGCCGTTGTCCAGCTTGTACAGCTTGAGTGCCTGCATGATGGTGGCGATGTCGGTTTTTGCCGCCGTCTGCCGCGCCTCGTCGGTGCGGCCCATGATGTTGGGCACGATAAGCGCCGCCAGCACGCCCATGATGACCAGCACCACCATGAGTTCGATCAGGGTGAAGCCGCGGGCTTTGCGTGGTGTCGCTGGCGCCCACGGTGCGCCGCGTGTTGCACAATTCAAATCAGATTCCATCACTCATCACCTCTGGAGAAAACGCCGGGCCGCCCCAGCTTTTCTCATCCCCTTGGGGACGGCTGCCACAAGGCGGCCGGGGGGACTCTCTGCGCAGATAATAAGGGTGCCATGTTGCGAACCTCGATCCAATACCCTGCGATGAACGGCGTCTCTTCCCGAAACAGCCGCAGAGTGGCATTTTTTCTGGCGATGGCGCTGGCCTTTGCCGCCGCGGCGCTGGCGGTCACCTGGGGGTTGCGGCTGTTGTCCCCATCGCAACAAGTACCGACGGATGCCCAGCTCGTCGGCGCCCTGTCGCCCGATCAGGCCGCGCAGCAGGCGGCGCGTTTGTTTGGCACCGCACCCGTCGGCGATGCAAGTGCCGCGCAAGCGCCCAGCCGCTTTCGGTTGTATGGCGTGATTGCCGGGGGTGATAGCGGATCTGCGCTGATCGGAATCGATGGCAAGCCGCCGCGCGCCGTGGTTGTGGGCGACGCCCTGTCGCCCGGCGTGATCTTGCGCGCCACGGGGTACAAAATGGTCTGGCTCGATCGTGATGGCGTGCGCCAGGAACTCAAGATGGATCCGCAAAACGCGCAGTCCGGCGGCGTTGGCTTTCCCAGTTACACGCCGAACCTGCCGCAGTTCAATCCGCCCGCTTTGGCCCCGCCGGGCATTGCCCCGGCAAACATCGCCCCGCCGCGCACGGATAACGAGAGGTAGGAACGGTTCGGCATGTTGCGGGGGAGATAAAAAACCGTCCGCCCGCCCGCTGCGGGCGCGCATTTTTATAATGCGCACATTATTCTGCGTCGTTTTGCCCGCATTTGGGTGAAAACACGCCGCCTTTCGGCGCTTACCGACTTTGACAGGGTTCCCATCATGCCGATCTATGCCTATAAATGCGACGCCTGCGGCCACGCCATGGACGCACTGCAAAAAATGTCCGACGCCCCACTGACCGATTGCCCCCAGTGCGGCAAACCCGCCCTGCACAAGCAGGTCACCGCGGCCGGGTTCCAGCTCAAGGGCTCGGGCTGGTACGCCACAGACTTCAAGGGCGGCGGTGCTGCGGCAAGCCCCGCTGCGGCGGCAGCACCCGCTTCGGACGCTGCACCGCCTGCGGCCTGTGGAGCGTCGTGCGCCTGCCATTGATCTGCTCTTTTTCGTGGCGATGCGGCATGCCGCGCCGTCCACGCCATTTTCCTGACCCTCACGCCTTCCGTGTCCCGGAAGGCTGTTTCATTCCATGAGCCTGAAAAGTATTTTCATCGCCGGCATGCTGGTGTGGCTGCCACTGACCATCACCATCTGGGTGCTGTGGCAGTTGCTGGCCGTATTCGACGGCATTTTCCGGGCTCTGGTCAGTGCGCTGAGTACGGTTGCGCCCGGACTGGCCCCGGCGCTGGACAAGCTGGTGAACATTCCCGGCGTCGGCGTGGTGCTGGTGCTCGCGGCCATTTTCCTCACCGGCCTGGCGGTGGCAAACATCGTTGGCCAATGGTGGCTGGCGCGCTGGGACGGGCTGATGACGCGCATCCCGCTGGTCAAGACCATTTACAGCAGTGTCAAGCAGGTGTCGGACACGCTGTTCTCCAGCAACGGCAATGCCTTCCGCAAGGCGCTGCTGGTGCAGTACCCCAGGCAGGGGTCGTGGACCATCGCCTTCATGACCGGCACGCCGGGCGGCGAGGTGGCGGCGCATCTGCCGGGCGATCATGTCAGCGTCTATGTGCCCACCACGCCGAATCCGACCTCCGGGTTTTTTCTCATGCTGCCGCGCAGCGACGTGATCGAGTTGCAGATGAGTGTGGACACTGCGCTCAAATACATTATTTCCATGGGCGTGGTCGTTCCTGGCGGGCCGAACAACCCTCAGGTGCATTGAGCGCCCTGGCTTCCTGAATTTTTCTGCGCCTGCGGATCTGCTCCGCAGGGCCTGTTTTCCGAAAGTGTCTCTCCATCATGAGTCTGCGTAGCCAATATTGCGGTCAGGTGACCGAAGCCC
>JAFGXB010000062.1 GCA_016936875.1 Burkholderiaceae bacterium
AAGAAGTTGACATAGCCGCCGCCCAGCATGGCCGACAGTGCCGAGCCGATGTCCTGCATGGTCAGGCCGAGTTGCGCGGCCATATTGCGGTCGATGTTGATGCGGGTCTGCGGCAAATCCACCCGCAGGTCGGATTGCAGAAAGATGAACTGCCCGCTCTTGAGCGCAGCTTGCAGGAACTTCTGCGACACGTCATACAGCTTGTTGAACGGCTCGGTGGTGGTCAGCACGAACTGCACCGGCAAGCCGCGCGCACCGGGCAGCGGCGGCGGCTGGAACACCGCAATCTGCGAACCGGCGATGTGATTGAGTTTTTGCTGCAGCACCGGCTGCATCTCGCTCGCGGTTTTTGTGCGCTCGTCCCATGGCTTGAGCACCATGCCGCCGATCACCTGAGAGGGCGTGTTGAGCTGGAACACATGATCGGTTTCGGGGAAGGTCTTGAACACGTCATAGACCTGTTTGGCGTAGAGCTGACGCTGGTCCAGCGTGGCCGTGGGGTTGTTGAAGGAAATGCTGATGAGCACGCCCTGGTCTTCCTGCGGCGCCAGCTCGGACATGGAGGTGGAATACAGGTAGTAGATGCTGCCAAGGATGATGACCGCCATCACGGCCGTCACCGGCAGGAAGTTGAGCGTGCCATGCAGGGTGCGCTCATAGCGCTTGTGCAGACGGTCGAAGCTGCGGTCGAGAAACAGCACCAGCCGGTCCTGCCAGCTGTGGCTCTGCGGGTCTGGGGCCTTGAGCAGATGCGAACACATCATGGGCGAGAGCGTGAGCGCAATGATGGCCGACATCACCACGGTGCCCACCAGGGTGAAGGCAAACTCGGTGAACAACGCGCCGGTCAGCCCGCCCATGAAGCCGATGGGCACATACACCGCCACCAGCACGATGGTCATAGCGATGATGGGGTTGGCCAGCTCGCGCGCCGCGCGCACCGAGGCGTCGAACCGGGTCATGCCCTCTTCGAGATGTCGGCTGACGTTTTCCACCACGATGATGGCGTCATCCACCACCAGGCCAATGGCCAGCACGATGGCCAGCAGCGTGAGCAGGTTGATGGAGTAGCCCAGCGCCAGCATCACGGTGAAGGTGCCGACGATGGAGAGCGGGATGGCCACCAGCGGAATGATCACCGAGCGCAGCGAGCCGAGGAAGATGAACACCACGGCCGTGACGATGAGAATGGCTTCGATCAGGGTCTTGACCACTTCGTCGATGGACGAGGTGACGAACTTGGTCGAGTCGTACACGATGGTGCCGCTCAAACCGGCAGGCAGTTGCGACTGGATCTCCGGGAAAGCCTTGCGCACCCGTGCAATCACGTCGAGCAGGTTGGCTCCGGGAGCCACCTGGATGCCGATATAGACCGAGGTCTTGCCGTCAAAGGCCACGGAGCTGTCGTAGTCATCCGAGCCCAGCGTGACGTTGGCCACATCATCGAGCCGCACCACCTGGCCGTTCACCGACTTGACCACCATGTCCTTGAAGCCGGCGAGCGACTTCAGATCGGTGTTGGCCGACAGATTGATCTGCACCATCTGGCCCTTGACGTTCCCGGTCGCCGCCAGGTAATTGTTGGCTGCCAGCGCGGTATACACGTCCGCCGCCGTCAAACCGTAGGCGGCGAGCTTCTCAGGGTTGAGCCAGGCGCGCAGGGCAAAGTTCTTCGCGCCCAGCAGCTCCGCGGTCTGCACGCCGTCAATGGCTTGCAGCTTGGGCTGCACCGAACGGATGAGATAGTCGGTAATCTGGTTGGGCTTGAGCACATCGCTGTAGAAGCCGATGTACATGGCGTCGATGGTCTGGCCGATGCTCACTGTCAGCACCGGCTTTTGCGCCGCCGGGGGCAACTGGTTGAGCACCGAGTTGACCTTGGTGTTGATTTCGGTGAGCGCCTTGTCCGGGTCGTAGTTCAGCCGCAGGTTGGCGGTGATGGTGCTCACACCCTGCACGCTGCTCGACGTCATGTAGTCGATGCCGTTGGCCTGGGCGATGGCGTTTTCCAGCGGCGTGGTGATGAAGCTCGCCACCAGATTGGCGTCCGCGCCGGGATAGGCGGTGGTGACGGTGACCACGGCGTTCTGCGTGTAGGGATACTGCAGCACCGGCAGCAAGCCGACCGAGCGCAGACCGAGCACCAGAATCACCAGACTGACCACAACGGCCAGTACCGGACGGTCAATGAAAATATCTGTGAATTTTTTGTTCATCGCGGGCGGCCGGTTCAGGAGTTGGGCACTTGCGGGTTGGGGCTGTCCGCTGGCTGCACGCTGTTGTTGATGAGAATGGGCACGCCATTGCGCAGCTTGAGCTGGCCGGCGGTCACCACGGTTTCACCCGCCTTGACGCCGCTGAGAATGGCCACCTGATCGCCGCGCGTCAGGCCGGTGGTGATGAAACGCTGCTCGGCCACCAGCTTGGGTTTTCCGTCCGCGCCCTTGCCTTCATCCTTCACCAGATAGACCGTGGCGCCATACGGGTTGTAGGCCACGGCGGCATTCGGCAGGGTGATGTAGTTGCGCGGCTGCCCGTCAGTCAGGCGCACCGTGGCAAACACGCCGGGCAACAGTTCACCCTTGGCGTTGGGCACACGGGCCCGCACCGTGAGATTGCGCGTCGCGGTGTTGACTTGCGGCTCCACCGCGATCACCTTGGCGGCGAAGGTCTTGCCCGGCACGGCACTGGTGGTGACCTCGGCGGTCATGCCCACATGCACCAGCTCGATCTGGTTTTGCGGCACGGTGAAATCGATATCCATCGGATCGAGCGACTGCAAGGTCACTGCGGGCGTCCCCGGGGCGAGGTATTGCCCCAGATTGATCTGACGGATGCCCAGCACGCCGGAGAATGGCGCCGTGATGGTGGCCTGCGCCAGCACCGCCTTTTGCGCGTTGATCTGCTCGGCCAGCGCCTTGAGCTGCGCCTGGACGCTGGTGACGTTGGCCCGGTCGGTATCGACCACGGCCTGACTGATGGCCTGCACCTTGAGCTGCGCCTCATCGCGCTTCAGCGTGATCTGGGCCAGTTCAAGCTGGGCCTGCAACTGCCCGACCTGCGCCTGCAATTGCGCGAGCTGCGCACGCTGCGGCGCATCACTGATCTGCGCCAGAACCTGCCCCGCGCGCACCTTTTCGCCCGAATCAAAGTGGATGGCCGTGACAATGCCCGCAACCTGCGAGCTCAGCGACGCCTGCTGACTGGCGCGCAGATTGCCCAGGGCTTCCACCGTGGGCTGCCAGCTCGACTCCTTCGCCACCATGGTGGACACCGTCTGCGGCGGGTTGGACATGCCCTTGATCGCCTTGCCGATCATGGTGTTCTTGAAGTGCTGAAACCACACCACACCGCCCACCAGAACGGCGGCGATGATGAGCATGATGATCATGCGCTTTGTTGTGCCTTTGGTCATCTGTGGTCTCCGTGTTTTTGCTGTTTGGTTTGATCGGGGAAAGGCTCTGCGGACTTACCTGGCGGCGCTTGCCGAAGCGTGGGGGCTGCCCACCCCGCCGCCGGGCCGCCCCAAGGCGGGGTGCGCCCCCTCGGGGGGCAGCGCAGGCGAAGCCGAAGCGTGGGGGCTACTTACCACCCCACCGCCCATGGCCTGGTACAGCGCGGCGCTGTCGGTCAGGCGCTGCGCCTGTGCCGAGAGGAGGCCGATGCGGGTTTGCTGCGCCTGCTGCTGTGCGGTGAGCAATTGCAAATAGCTGGCCGCGCCGAGCTTGTATTGCTGGTCGACGAGCTGAAGCGACTCTTGCGCCGAGGCGTCAGCCGCGGCCTGCGCTTGCAGCGTCTGGGCGTCGTTGTCCAGCGCGCGCAGGGCGTCGGCGACATTACGCAGGGCCTGCAGCACGGTCTGCTGATAGTTGGCTCCCGCAGCCTGCAGGCTGGCTTCGGCCGCGTTCGCCCCCGCCTTCAACCCGGCGTTGAACAGCGGTTGCGCGAGTTGCCCGGCCAGCGCCCACACGGTGGAGCCGGGGCCGAACAGCGCGCCAAGCGTGAGGGCCTGCGTGCCCAGGCTGGCGCTGAGATTGATCTGCGGGTAGAGGTTGGACACCGCCACGCCATACTGTGCTGTGGCCGCGTGTAATAAAGCCTGGCTGGCCTGAATGTCGGGGCGCTGCTGCACCAGGTCGGATGGCACAACCATCGGCAGGGTCTGGGGCAGATTGAAGTCGGCCAGGGCGAAGCGGGGAATGTCCGCCGCGCCCGGCGCCTGCCCGAGCAGCACGGCGAGAAGATGATCCGTCTGCTCCAGCTTGTTGCGCAGGGGCGGAATGGTGGCGCGGGTCTGCTCGACCTGAGTCTGCAGCGTCAGCACGTCGGTGCGCGCAGCGGCGCCGAGCGCGAAACGCTTGGCGGCAATATCGAGCTGATTTTGCTGCGCCTTGAGGATGGCTTCAGTGGCGTCGATCTGCGCGCCCAGTTGCGCCTGGGTGAACGCCGCCGTCACCACATTGGCAGCCAGCGTCAGGCGCGCACCGTCGAGCTGATACTGTTGGTAGTTGGCCTGCGCGGCCAGTGCTTCCAGCGCGCGGCGGTTGCCGCCGAACAGGTCGAAGTTGTAGTTGACCGCGATGCTCGCGTTGTACAAATTAAAGATGTTGGTGGCGCTGCTGCCCTGCCCAACCGAGGCCGCGTTGGTCTGGTTGCGGCTGGCGCCCAGCTTGCCGTTCACGGTGGGGTACAGCGTGGAGCCGGCCTGCGCCGCATAAGTCTGCTGTGCCTGCCGCAACGTAGCTTCGGCGGCGGCCAGTGTCGGGCTGCTGCGCAGCGCCGTGGCCACCAAACCGTCAAGCGAGGCGGAGCCGTAGCTGCGCCACCAGTCGGGAGAAATGCTCTGAACGGTTTGAAACTGCTGCGCTGCGCCCAGGATGCCGGGGGCGGAAGCGGTCTGCGTCGGCAGGGCTTGCCGCGTGTACTGCTGCACGCCGGGGGCTTGCGGCGTCTTGAAGTTGGGGCCGACCGTGGTGCACCCCGCCAGCATCGCCGCGCCGAGGGCCATCCATATCACGCGAGGGGTCGCGGGCAAGTTCTGCATGAGACGCGTTCCTGAAAGAGGGGCGGGCGGCGCGGCATCTGCGCACACCCGTTAAACAACGGCCCACAGCGCACCGGAATGGCACGCGTGCAGATCGTTCTGAAGGTCGACTGATTCTAGGTGGAACCCCCGAAATCGGCAGGGTATGACGCCGCCGACTCACGGGAGAGAATGCGATGCATGCTAGGGCAAGGAATATTGGCTGGGTTGCTTTACTATGCCAATCAATATCGCAAACGTGCCAATCATGTCGACACCGACCTCCATGCCGCCAGACTGCGAATGCAGCAAGGCGGAACTGCACCAGCGCATCAACCGGCAGGGCGGCGCCGAGCTGATTGCCGTGAACGTCCGCAACCAGGTGGCCATGGACCCGGCCACGCACTGCCATGCGCGCGGCACGCTGTTTTTGCTGACCGAGGGACTGGTGGTGGTGGAAACCGCACAAGGACGGCAGCTCGCCCCATCGCAAACCATCGGCTGGATGCCGCCTGGCGTGGAGCATGCCGTGCAGTCTTTTGGCCCGACTGCGGGAGTTGGCGCTTTTCTGGTGCCGCAGCTCTGCGGCGATCTGCCGTCCGAGCCCGCCAGCTATCCGCTCAACCCGCTGGTCGCGCTCATCCTGCAAAAAGCGCTGTCCTGGCCGCATGACGACAGCCTCGACCTCAGCCGCATGCGTCTGCTGCTGGTGTTGCTCGACGAATTGCGGCAATCTCCGGCGCGACCGCTGCAACTGCCCTGGCCCAGCGATACGCGGTTGCTGGCGATTGCCCGCGCGCTGATGGCCAATATTGCCAGCCCGCGCACACTGGAACAGTGGGCGCGCTGGGCAGACATCAGTACGCGCACGCTCAGCCGAAAGTTCGTGCTGGAAACCGGAATGAGCTTTGCGCAATGGCGGCAATGGGCGCGGCTCACGCAGGCGATGGAATGGCTGGCCACGGGCCGTGCGGTGAAGGACGTGGCACTCTCGCTTGGCTATGACAGCGTCAGCGCCTTCATCAAGGCCTTTCGTCTGGCACTGGGCAGCACACCGGCGGCCTATTTCCAGTCACAGCAACGTGACGCTGCGGTCAACCGTCACGCGCCCGCAGCGGCCCCTCTGGAAGAGTCCGCCATCCAGCCATGAGTGCTGCTGCACGGCATACCGATCTGCATAAATAGTCTTTGGCCGGACGCGCAGCCCACAGTACGCTTTAGTGCCTGTTCAGGCCCTGCGCCAAACGCGCACCAAACCGCATCAACACGAGGAGACCCCATGAAATTCGAAACCCTGGCCGTACACGCCGGTTACACGCCCGATCCGGTCACCCGCTCCGTGGCCGTGCCCATTTATCAGACGGTGTCGTATGCCTTCGACAACACCCAGCACGGCGCTGATCTGTTCGACCTGAAGGTGGCGGGCAATATTTATACCCGCATCATGAACCCGACCAACGACGTGCTGGAGAAGCGCGTGGCCGCTCTTGAAGGCGGCGTCGCGGCGCTGGCGGTGGCCTCGGGCATGGCGGCCATCACTGCGGCCATCCAGACGCTGGCCGAAGCCGGCGACAACATCGTTTCCAGCAGCCGTCTGTATGGCGGCACCTACAACCTGTTCGCCCACACCTTCCCGCGGCAGGGGCTGGAGGTGCGCTTTGCCGATCCGCGCGACCCCGCCAGCTTTGCCCGGCTGATCGACGCCCGTACCCGCGCGGTGTTCTGCGAAACCATCGGCAATCCGCTGGGCAATGTGACCGACATCGGCGCGCTCGCCGCCGTGGCGCATGCGGCTGGCGTGCCGCTGATCGTGGACAACACCGTGCCCTCGCCCTATCTCTGCCGCCCGTTCGAGCACGGCGCAGACATCGTGGTGCATGCGCTGACCAAATACCTCGGTGGCCACGGCAACAGCATGGGCGGCGCCATTGTCGATTCCGGCAAGTTCGACTGGGCCGCGCACGCCGACCGCTTCAAGCTGCTGGTCGAGCCCGACGTGAGCTATCACGGCGTGAGCTACACGCAGCAGTTCGGCGCGGCCGCGTTCATCGCCCGCGCTCGCGTCGTGCCGCTGCGCAATATGGGCGCGGCGCTGTCGCCCCTCAACGCCTTCCTCATTCTGCAGGGCATTGAAACCCTGCCGCTGCGCATGGACCGCATCTGCGCCAACACCCTGCATATCGCCCAGCACCTGCAAAAGCATCCGCGCGTGGCCTGGGTGCGCTATGCCGGGCTGGTGGACCACCCCGATCACGATGTGGCGCAGCGCCTGATGCAGGGCCGGGCGTCGGGCATTCTGAGTTTCGGCCTGAAAGACGGTCGGCAGGCCGGCGCACGCTTTCAGGATGCGCTCAAGCTGTTCTCCCGGCTGGTCAATATCGGCGACTGCAAGTCGCTGGCCTGCCATCCGGCCACAACCACGCACCGCCAGCTCAACGCGCAGGAACTGGCCGCGGCCGGTGTGAGCGAAGACATGGTGCGGCTGTCCATCGGGATCGAGAACCAGCACGACCTGATTGCCGACCTGGATCAGGCGCTGCAAGCCAGCGGACAATAAAGGCAAGGCGCAAGGCGGCGCAGGTTTTTTGTCCGGCGCTGTCGTCAAACTCCCGGGATGATGCGTTACACCGGGACAAATTCAATTGGGAGAGCAACATGTCATCAATTCCTCCGCAAGGCCCCGCCACCGGCGGCAAAGGCGTCTGGATCGCGGTGTTTGTCATGGGCGCGGTCATCGTGGCCTTGCTGGCAGCCGTGCTGTACAAAATGAACACGTCCACCACGCATGAGGCGGCACCCAGCGCTGCAGCGGCCTCTGCAGTAGCCGCGCCAGATACGACAGCACAGCTTGCGTCTGCAGCGCAAAAAGCCAACACGTCGGACGCAACGCCGAGCGCAGCGCCGCAGCCCGTCACCAAGATCGTCCAGCAGCAGGCAGCGCCAGCGCCTGTGCGGCAGCCCGTTGTCAACCGCACGCCCGCCGCGCAGCAACCCACGCCGGTGGCACAAAGCAATATGGCGCCACAGCAGTTTGCACCACAACAGTTCTCCCCCCAACCCAATCCGGTGCAAGCCGCACCGCAACAGCCGGTGTGCAACAACTGCGGCACCGTGATCGCCGTCACGCCGCAACAGGTGCAGTCTCAGCAGAACAACCCGGTCGGCATCATCGCCGGGGGCATTGTGGGCGGTTTGCTGGGTAACCAGGTTGGCGGTGGCGATGGCCGCAAACTCGCCACCGTGGCCGGGGCGATTGGCGGCGGGCTTGCAGGCAACGAGATTGCCAAGCGGGTGGACGCGCAAACCGTCTATGACGTGCAGGTGCGGATGGAAGACGGGCAGGTGCGCAATCTGCAACTCAAGGTGGCACCGCCTGTGGGACAGCGCGTGCAAATCGGCGCCGATGGCGGCCCGAACCCCATTCAGTAGCGCACACAAAATATCCACCAAAGCCCACACAATATTTCACACGGCCGACACCGCCTGTTTACGGGGTGCCGCCACAGTGCGTCACCAGGATTGACGTGAAAGATCAGGCGTTACAAAATCAACTGAACTTTTTGAATTTTCCCAGCACAGAACTGGTGCTACTGTGGTTTGAGTTCACACTCGATCATGTGGCCCTCCAAGTTGCCCGGTAGTCTGCTCTTCAGACTCTCCCCCCGATCCGGGCATTTCCAGCCAGGTGCGCAAAGCACCTGGCTTTTTTTTGCCCGCGCGCAACGCCTTACCGTGAAGCCAGGGCGCGGCGCAACTGCATGGCTTCGGCCAAGTGCGGCAAGGCAATGGTTTGCGCCTGGGATAAATCGGCAATGGTGCGGGCCAACCGCAGCACCCGATGTGCCGCGCGCGACGACCAGCCCAGCCGGGAGATGGCCTGCGTCAGAAATGCGCTGCTCGCGGCGTCCAGCGCGCAGTGGGCATCGAGCGTGGCGCCCTGAAGCCCGGCGTTGAGCCCGCCCTGCCGCGCCAGTTGCACCGCCGTCGCCGCGGCAACACGCGCGGCGATCTGCGCACTGGTCTCGCCCTGGGGCAGTTGCAGCAAGGTCTCGGGCGCGATGGCCCCGACTTCGACCTGCACGTCGATCCGGTCGAGCAAGGGGCCGGAGATGCGCCCCTGATAACGCCCCACCTGGTCCGGCGTGCAGCGGCACGAGCGCGTGGGATGGCCCAGATACCCGCAGGGACAAGGGTTCATCGCCGCGATCAACTGGAACTGCGCCGGAAATTCCGCCTGCCGCGCCGCCCGGGAAATATGAATGCGCCCGGTTTCCAGCGGCTCACGCAGGCTTTCCAGCACGGAGCGGTCGAACTCGGGGAGTTCGTCGAGAAACAGCACATTTTGCGTGGCCAGGGAAATCTCGCCGGGCCGGATGGTTCCCGCGCCGCCGCCCACCAGCGCCACCGCCGATGCGGTGTGATGCGGACTGCGCACCAGGCGCCGCCCCCACTGCGCGGGGTCGAAGCGGCCCACGAGGCTGAGCACCGTTGCGCTCTCCAGCGCCTGCGCCCGCGTCAAGGGTGGCAGCAGGCTGACAAAGCGATGCGCCAGCATGGACTTGCCACTGCCCGGAGGCCCGGCCATCAACACATGGTGTCCGCCAGCCGCCGCGATTTCCAGCGCGCGCTTGGCCGCGCTGTGGCCGCGCACCTCGGCCATGTCGGGGCCGGAATGCTGCGCCGACTCGGCGGGCATCGCCGTTACCCGCTGCGCGCCGCCGTCTTGTTCGAGCAGATAAGCCACCACCTGTTGCAGATCGCGCGCGCCGACCACGGTGGCCGCCTGCGCCAGCGCCGCTTCCTCGGCGCTTTCCAGGGGCAGCACCAGCGTGCCCTGTTCATGCGCATCCGGCAACTGCGAGGCCACGGCACATGCCATGGCCAGCGCGCCCCGCGTGGGGCGCAGTTCGCCGGTGAGCGACAACTCGCCCGCGAAGGTATGCCCTTGAAGCCGCCCGGCCGGAATCAACCCCTGCGCGGCCAGCAGCCCGATGGCAATGGGCAGGTCGAAGCGCCCGGATTCCTTCGGCAGATCGGCCGGCGCCAGGTTGACGACGATGCGCTTGTTCGACGGAAAGCCCAGCCCGCTGTTGATCAGCGCGCTGCGCACGCGGTCGCGCGCCTCGCGCACCTCGGCTTCAGGCAGGCCCACAATGGTGAAGCCGGGCAAACCGGGTGACAGATGCACTTCCACCGTGACCGGCGGTGCCTCCATGCCCAGCAACGCCCGGCTGGCGACTTGCGCCAGCGACATCGGCAGCGTTCAGCGCCAGGCGTCTTCGGGCGAGGTGCTGGCGTCTTGCGCGCCTCCGTCCAGCCGCGCCTGCAACGCGCGCACCTGGGCTTCGAGCGTATCGATCTGCTGGCGCGCGGCCAGCAGCATGCGCTGGGTGGCGTCGAACTCGTCGCGCGTCACCAGATCGAGCCGCCCCGCGGCGGAGTGCGCCAGAGCGCGCAGATTGCGCTGTGCGTCGTGCAACGGCGACTGCTCGATGAGGCGGCCGATCTGGTCGAAAAACGCGGTATTGCGCTGGCGAAAGCTGTCATTCATGGCGAATCTCCTGAAATCACTCCTGATGCGCATTGTGACCGATTTCCCCCGCCCGGCACGCGGCAGACCATCGCGTTCTTGCGTGCAGCCAAAGATTCAATCCGACACCAAACGCACCGCCGTAGTGCGAATTGACACAGACGCACAACGATGGTGCACAAATTCCCTACCCAAAGAAGAACGTAAAGCAAGTGACAACGATGTGACACCCCCCAACCAGCCTGGCACGAAAGCTGCAGATGCTCTCCGGCATTTCATGGTGGGCGTCCTGCCCTGCTGCACTCACAGGAGAAACTTGGATGAACAAAATTGCACTTGCCGCGGCCGTCACCGCAGTTCTGGCCAGCTACACAGCCACCGCCTCGGCGCAAACCGCACCGGCCCCGGCCGCCCCTGCCGCACCCAGCCTCGGCGCGGTATTGGCTGCCACCCCGGGTCTGAGCATCACCGGCTATGCCGTGGGCACGTACAGCTATTTCGACACCTCGTCGACCCTGCTGCGCGCCTACGACAACAAACCCAATGGCTTCTCGGCCAACCAGGCCTCGGCGTCGGTGTCCTACCTGCCCAGCTCGGGCTTCGGCGCCAGCGTCAATGTCATTGCCGGCAACGACGCCAAAGTGCTCAATGGCAACGACAGCACCTTTTACCTCAACAACGCTTTCGTACAGTACGCCACCGGCGGGCTGACCGTGATGGGTGGCAAGTTCAGCTCATTGGCTGGGTTTGAATCGACCAACCCGATGAACGACACCACGGTGTCACGCAGCATCCTGTTCTGGGACATGGAACCCGGCGCGCTGACTGGTCTGCGCGCCAGCTACGCCGTGTCTCCGGCGCTGACCGTGATCGGCGGCGTGAACAACGGCTGGGTCAGCCCGCAGCCGTCCAACACCAGCAAGACCATTGAACTCGGCCTGACCGGCAGCCCGAGCAGCCTGTTCTCGTACACCGCCGACTACTACCGCGGCCAGTCGCCGCTGTTCGGCGGCTCGACCAACGGCGTGCTGCAACTGCTCGACCTGGTCGGCACCTTTAACGTCAACAGCGCGCTGACCCTGGGCGCCAACGTCGACCTGCTATCCAAGGACAACGTTCCGCTGGCCTCCGGTGGCAATGGCACCGGCAAGTCCAACGGCCTGGCGCTTTACGCCAGCTATGCGCTGACCAGCGAATGGGGCGTGGCCGCCCGCGGCGAGTATGTGGACGACAAGGACGGCATGGTCTCCGGCACCAACGGCACCGCCAACAAGCTCAAGGAGCTGACCCTGGCGGTGAA
>JAFGXB010000063.1 GCA_016936875.1 Burkholderiaceae bacterium
CTCCCCCTCCCAACCTCCCCCACTGCGTGGAGGAGGAGAAATGCCCCCTCTCCCGCTGGGAGAGGGCTGGGGTGCGACAGCGAGCGTGGGGGCGACCGCCTCCGCCGCAGAGCCGCCTCAAGGCGGAGGTAGCCCCCTCGGGGGGCAGCGAGCGAATGCAAGCGTGGGGGCCACCGCCCTCGTCGCCGGGCCGCCCCAAGACGAGGGCAGCCCCCTCGGGGGGCAGCGAGCGAATGCGAGCGTGGGGGCTCACCCCCCCGGCGGACTACTGGAGCGCGTGCGCGACGACCGCGAGCGCGTGCTGCAGGCCGTGCTCGATCTGCTCAGCGGTCGCGGCGACGCCGCGCTGCGCGACATCGACCTGATCGACGCCGCAAGCTGGTGCGAAAAAATTGGCGGGGTGCGCCACATGCTGCTGCACGGCGTGGACGCGCTGCGCAGCACCACGCAGTCGCTGGCGTTTGCCGAGAGTCGCACCGCCGGGTTCGACCACGACATTCACGGTCTGTCACAGCGCGTGGGTGATATGGCCGCGCGGCTGCAAAGCGCCGCCCTGCAAACCCACACCGCCCAGACCCAGCTCGACGATCTGCGCAGCCGCGTGGACTCCACGACCGAATCGGTGGAGCGCAGCGACAAGGCCATCGCCACCACGCTGGACGAAGTGGCCGATGTGTCGCGCTTCATCGAGAACACCGAGACCAAGCTCACCGGCTTTGTCGATGCGGTGCGCTCGGTGGAGGCGCTCACTGCGGGCATCAGCGAAATCGCCTCGCAGACCAATCTGCTCGCGCTGAACGCCGCCATCGAAGCCGCCCGCGCGGGCGAGCATGGCCGCGGCTTTGCCGTGGTGGCCGACGAGGTGCGCAACCTGGCACGCAAGACCGCGCGCATCACCCACGAAATCGAGGAACTCACCCACAGCCTGCGCGACCAGTCCTCCGACGTGGGCACCGATATGGCCCGTTCCGTGCAACGGGTGCAGCGCGTCGGCGCGCTGGTGACCAATACCGGCGAAACGCTGGGCAGCGTGAAGGCCATGCTCGGCCAGGTGCGCAGCGTCACGGTGGAACAAACCGGGCTGATGCGCCAACTGGTCAGCGACGCCGACCGCCAGCGCCTCGATGCCGAACAGGCCGCCGAACTCATGCAGGTGCTGGTGCAGCGCTTCGAGGACATGATGCGCCTCATCCGCAACTCACGCGAGCAGCTCAAGACCGGCGTCACCGCCGTGTCCAAGTCACCCGACACCGCCGTGACCCTGCGCGTCTCGCTGGCCATGCACTACCAGTGGATCGGCCAGCTGCTCACCGCCGCACAGAAGCAGGAGAAGGTGGATATGGACGTGTCCAACTTCCACGGCTGCTTCTTCGGCAAGTGGTACTTCGGCGCCGGTGCCAGCTACTTCGGCAGCGACGCCGGTTTTGCCGGAGTCGATTCCGTCCACCAGGACGTGCACCGCACCGGACAGGCACTGGTCGAAGCCATCCGTACCGACAACGCTGCACGCACCACCGAGCTTGCCGCCCGGCTGGAAGGCTTGAGCGACACCATCACCGAACGGCTCGAAGCGCTGATGCGCCAGATCCCCTGACACTCCATCCCGCAACAGGACACCCCGCCATGAACTCCAACGTTTTGCAAGAAGTCGATGAGCGTTCCAACCTCGCCGGCACCAACAAGTTTGAACTGCTGCTGTTTCGCCTGGGCGAAGAACCGCAATCGTCGCGGCGCGAGCTGTTCGGCATCAATGTGTTCAAGGTGCGCGAGGCGCTGGTAATGCCGCAGGTCACCGTCATGCCCGGCGCGCCAAAACATGTGCTGGGCGTGGCGAACATCCGCGGGCAGATCATCCCGGTCATCGACCTGCCGGCCGTCGTGGGCTGCGTCCCCAAGACCGGGCTGAACATCCTGGTCGTCACCGAATACGAGCGCTCGGTGCAGGGCTTCGCGGTGGAGGAAGTGGAAGAAATCGTGCGGCTGGAGTGGAGCAAGGTGCTGTCGGCCGAGGCCAACGCCGTGGGCGGCATGGTCACCAGCATCGCCCGGCTGGAAGACGAACAGACCACCCGCCTGGCCCTGGTGCTCGACGTGGAGAAAGTGCTGCGCGACGTGCTGCCCTCGCGCGTGCACGAGGTGAAGGACACCCACAATATGGGCCCGGCGCTGGGGCTCAAGCCCGGCGCGGTCATCCTCACGGCCGACGACTCGTTCGTCGCCCGCACGCAGATCGAAAAAGCCTTGCAGGCGCTGAACGCCCCCTTTGTCAGCACCAAAACCGGCAAGGAGGCCTGGGAGCGGCTGCAAACCCTGGCCAATGAAGCGCGGGCGGAAGGCCGCCGCGTCGAAGACAAGGTACAGCTCGTGCTGACCGACCTGGAAATGCCCGAGATGGACGGCTTCACCCTCACCCGCCACATCAAGCAGGACGAGCGATTCAAGAATATTCCCGTGGTGATCCACTCCTCCTTGTCGGGCTCGGCCAATGAAGACCACGCCCGCAGCGTGGGCGCCGACGCTTATGTGGCCAAGTTCGTCGCCGACGAACTGGCGCAGACCATCCGCAAGGCGATTGCCGCGCACGCCTGAACGCCGCCTGAACGCCCTTGCTCCCCCGACCGAACCGGACCCTGCCGATGGACACCACCACCCCGCCCGACATCAAACCCGTGAGCCTGGAACCCGTCAGCACATCTGCCGCCAATTTTCTGGAGCATCTGCTCACCCAGCGTCCGGTGGATTTGCGACAAGCAGCGCCGCAGGACTGTGGCGCCGGGCTCGATGATTTTCTCGCCCTGGTCACGCACCTGGTGGACACGACCACGCACAACGCCACCGGCGTGGCCTACGGCATTGCACGCATCAGCTTCGAGGCGCGCAACGCCACCCAGGACGCACAGACCCACGCCAAGGCGCAGACCGAACGCATCAGCGCCATGGGCGAGAGCCTGGAGCGCTTCATCCGTGGCATCGTGGGCGTGCAGGGGCAGACCGAGGCGCTGCGCGCCGAGTCGCAAAGCATCAACCTGCTGAGCGCCCGGGGAGCGCGCGAGTCCAACGAGGCGCGCGAGGTGTTCGAGCAACTGGCGCAGGCCACGGGCAATAACCAGAACGAAATCCAGACCCTGGGCAAGAGCTTTGCCCAGGTCACCGCGGTCACCCAGGTCATCAAGGACATTGCGCAGAAAACCAGCCTGCTGGCGCTCAACGCCAATATCGAAGCCGCCCGCGTGGGCGAGGCCGGGCGCGGCTTTGCCGTGGTGGCCGATGAAATCCGCAAGCTGGCGATGAACACGCAGAAATCGGTGGAGAGCATCGCCACCTTTGCCGCGGAAGTCAGCCGCAGCCTGCAGGTGGTCACGCAGTCCACCACGCACTTCGCCACCCGCATGGAAAGCGGCAAGGCACTGGCCACGGCCATGTCGGGTAACTTCCAGGACATCGCCCGCAGCATTGACGCCATGAACACCGGCGTGAACAAGATGTCCGCCCAGCTCGGGCAGGAAGTCGAGATGGTGCGCGCCATCAACGGCCAGTTCGCCACACTCTCCAGTACCGTGCAGGACAACGCCAACCAGACCATCGCCACCACCGAGCGCATTGCGGACGAAGTGCAGCAATCGCTCAACGCCAGCCAGAGTCTGTTCGAGGCCGCCACGCAATTCGTCACCGCCTCCAAGACCAGCCAGGTGATGCGCGATCTCGATGCGGTGTGCAAGGAAATCGAGGCCGCGCTCAGGCAGGCGCTGGCCAGCGGCGCGCTCAGCGAGCAGGCCCTGTTCGACGAACAATACGAGCCGGTCGTCGGCAGCAACCCGCAGAAGTTCCGCACCCGTTTCACCGAGTTCATCAAAAGCCGCATCCAGCCGATCGAAGATGCCTGGCTGGCGCGCAGCGAAAAGTACCGCTTCGTGCTGCTGGTCGATCGCAACGGCTACGCCGCTGCGCACAACAGCCTGTTCGACCGCCCACTGACCGGCGACTATGCCACCGATCTGGTGGGCAACCGTTCGATGCGGCTGTTCAACGACCCGGTGGGCCTCGCCGCCGCGCGCAACGCCAACCCCTACTTGCTGCAGGTCTACGCGCGCGACACCGGCGAGATCATGCAGGAACTCTCGCGCCCGGTGCAGGTGGGCGAGCGTCATTGGGGCGCGGTGCGGCTGGCCTTCATTTGATCGGGTGTGCACACACCCGCCGCGGCTGCCTTGCCGCGGTTTGTCAGATTTCCCACAGTTCACAACCATTTGGTCATCAAACCTCTTCGGTTTCGCACGCAAGCTGTTGTAATTCCGGGCTAACCTGTCAGCATTTCACGCATGGCCCACAACATCCGTTTTCAGTCCGACCGCCGCCGCATTCTGGCGCTGGTCCTGCTCGCCAATCTCGTGCTGGCGGCGGCCATTGCCGCCGTGCTGTGGCTGAGCTGGGAGCGCAACCGCACGGGCATCGAGCAGATTCTGCAAAGCGAAGCGGCGTTCTGGTCAGACGCCATGAACCAGCGTTACGACCAGCTCCAAAGCACCTGCACCATGGCGCAGCGGCAACTGCAGCGCAACCCCGATCTGCTGCAAGCCCCGCAGCCCTGGCTGCGCGATATGGACGCCCTCATGCCCTTCATCGACAGCGCAACGCTGGTTGCGGGCAACGGTCAACTGCTTGCGATGGAAGCCAATCTGGCGCGCTCCATTCCAGCGCGCCCCGATTTTTCTTCGCGCCCCGGATTTCAGCTTGCGCTGGACACCCCGGGACAGATCCAGATCGGTCTGGCGCAGCCTGATCCGCTCGATCCTCAAAACACCATCACCCCGGCGCGTTGCGCTCTGCTGACGGGCGCGCCGCATCAGAGCGTGGTGCTGATTTTCAGTGTTGGGCTGCAACGCGCGCTCAAGGATTTGCAGCACACCCTGTCCACGTTTGACGGCAAGGGGCGCTGGGTTCCCGCGGTTGGCCTGCTGCGCAGTGACGGGTATCTGATCGCACGCCTGCCCGCCCCGCTGACGCACACGCGCGCCGATCTGGCCCGTGCCCCGGCCAGGGGCGCTCTGGCCAGGGAAATTGCCGCGCATCCCGAGCAGACCCATGGCTTCTTCAAAGGCCCGGTGCAGGCGACGGGCGGCACGGAAACCATCGGTGCCTGGCAGCGGCTGGGGAAGCATCCAGTCGTGGCGTTCACCAGCCTGCCTGCCTCCGCGCTCACCGGCTTGTGGTGGCGGCAGGCCTGGCCCACGCTGATGGCCTGGGGCTTGCTGCTGGCGTTGCAACTCCTCGCCGGGGTGCTGATCTCGCGCGTGGTGGACCGGCAGCGGCGGCTGGCGCAGATCAACGCCGCGCTGGCGCAGGCGAACAAAGTGGTCGCCGAGGCCACAGACGAAGCTTCGCTGCTACAGGCCATCTGCCGCATCAGCGTGCAGGCCGGCGGCATGTCGCTCGCCTGGGTGGGCCGCCCGGAGGCCAGCGGGCAGGTGCAGACCCTGGCCGCAGAAGGCAAGACCGGCTATCTCAACGGCCTGCAGCTCTCCGTCCAGGCCGATCAGCTTGGTGGCCAGGGCCCGTTCGGCGTGGCCTGGCGCGAGGTGCAACCCGTGTTCATCCACGGCGACAAGTCCGACCGGCTCATCATTCCCTGGTCCCGGCGCATGGCCGACTTCGGCCTGCAAACCATGGCCGCCCTGCCCGTGCTGCGCCGGGGGCACACCTTTGCGGTGTTCAGCATCTACCGCGACAACCGCGGCAGAATCTCGCACGAGCAGCGCGGCTTGCTGGAGGAGCTGGCGCGCAGCCTGGGCCGTGGCCTGGACCGCCTCGACCTCGCCAGCGCCGAACGCAAGGAACGCGAAAGCCGCGAGCGCCAACAGGAACTGGTGCGCTCGGTGCTGGCGCAGATCGACATTCTGATCAGCGCACGCAGCATCCAGGACGTGCTGGAAAACGCCTGCACCCGCCTGCTGGAAACCGGCCTGTTTGCCGCCGTCTGGGCCGCTCAGCCCGATACGAACGACATCGTCCACCCCCTGGCTGCGGGCGGAAGCGGTCTGGAAACGCTCGCCGCCCATCCCCCGCTGCGCACCGGGGTGGATGCCACCCACGCGCTCGCCCGCGCCTGGCACCAGGGGCAGGAAGCGCAAGACGGCCGCGCCGACTCGCCGCTGCTGCAGCCCTGGGCCGACTTCTCGCTGCCGGAATGGCGGCAGCTTGCACTGGCCCTGCCGCTGCGCCGTGCCGGAGCGCGCTGGGCCGTGCTGGTGCTGGTGCTGCTCAACGGCAACGACCTGGACGACGGCCTGCACGGCTTGCTGCGCCGGGTGGCCAGCCTGATCGAGCGCGCGCTGGGCGAAATTGACCTCAAGGCCGAGCTGGAAACCGAGCAGGCGCAGCAACGCCATCTGGCCCGGCACGACGCCCTCACCGGACTACCCAACCGCCTGGCGCTGGAACACCATTTGCCGCTGGCCATGGCCCGGGCACGGCGTCACAAAACCCTGCTGGCCGTCGGGGTGATGGACCTCGACGACTTCAAGCCGGTCAACGACACGCACGGCCACGCCGCGGGCGACGATCTCCTGCGCCAACTCGGCGAGCGCCTCAGAGCCGCGGTGCGCGAAACCGACCTGGTGGCGCGGCTGGGCGGCGACGAATTCGTCCTGGTGCTCGAAGGCGTGGCGCTAGCCGCCGACCTGCCCATCGTGCTCGACCGCATCCACGCCGCGGTGGAAACCCCGTTCGATCTGGGTGACGGCGTGCTGGCCAAGGTGGGCATGAGCCTGGGGCTCACGCTCTACCCTGCAGACGACGTGGAGGCCGAGGTGCTGCTGCGCCACGCCGACGCCGCGCTCTACGCCAGCAAGGCGCACAAGGCCGACCGCACCCTCTGGTGGCAGCAATGGGGTGACACCCTGGAGCAGGCCGCGACCAAGCCGGCCGAGCTTCCTCTGCACGTCGATCCCTACGGCGAAACTGCCGCGCGCCTGCTCGGCCTCATCACCAGTCTGCTGGAGCGCAATGCCGACGCCTTCGTCGAACGCTTCTACACCGCGCTGAGCCAAGACCCCGAATCCGCCGCGCTGCTGGCCAGCCTGTCACCCAAGGAGCACGCGCATCTGCGCCAGCAGCAACATGGCCGCGTGCTGCACATCCTGCAGCCCGATCTGAGCAAAGAGACGCATCAGGAAGAGGCCCGCCACACCGGCGCCATTCACGCCCTGGTTGGGGTCAGCACCGGCGCACTGGTCAACAGCATGGGCTGGTATCTGCAAAGCCTGCACGATCTGACCGGCGAAGCGCCCGTGCGCACCGCAGACCGCGCCGTGCTCGCCCAGGTGATGACCGCGCGGCTGCAGCGTGAACTGCAATGGCAGAGCGAAGGCGCGCAGACGCAGCGCGAGCAGTATCAGCAGATGCTGTTCGGCCTGGAGCAGATGCAGCCCGATCTCACCCAATGGGCCGATCTGGCGCGCACCGTGCTCGACGCGGTGGCCGCGCTGCCCGGCATGACCGCCACGGTCATCTACAAGCCCGATGCGCAGGGTCACTTCGTGCCCGAGTTCA
>JAFGXB010000001.1 GCA_016936875.1 Burkholderiaceae bacterium
ACGGCGATGAGACCGCGCAGATCGGGCATCTCCATGGTGACGGAGCCTGGTGCCTCCAGCCAGAGCAAGCGGGTTTGCGGTGTGATCAGCGCAGCCAGTTCGGCCGGGCTGCACAGCGGGTCGTACAACTGGTGGGTGATGCCCCACGCCGCGAGAAATTTCTCGGCCAATTCCCGGCTCGGGCCATAGACGTTTTCTGGCAGCAGCACGCTGTCGTCCTGCTTGAGCAGCGCCAGATCGACCAGGGTGATGGCCGACAGGCCCGAGGGACACACGATGCAGTGCCGTGCGCCGTCGAGTGCGGCCAGCCGCGCCTCCAGGGTGAAGGTGGTCGGGGTGCCGTGCAGCCCGTAGGTGTATCCGTCCTTGCTGCGCCAGTCGCGCGAGCGCATGGCGGCCACATTGGGAAACAACACGGTGGATGCGTGGTGAACCGCAGGCTCCACGGCGTCAAAACCTTGCGGCGGACGGTAGGGATGGTGCTGCAAACGCGTCGCCAAATGTTGCATTTGCAATGTCGGCAGGGGTTTTTGGTCTAATCGGGCTTGTTCTTCACTCGACATGGCATGGGCTCCGTAGCGTTTTGATTGTGTTTTGACTGGCTCTGCGGCAATTTGCACCGGCAGACGCAGCACAAAGCATAGGCGCAAGGTTCCGCCCTTTCCGACACCCACTCCTTGGATCCTGACCCTGAACCTTCTTTGTCCGGCCTGTCCGCCGGGTTTGCAACATCCGTCCAGTTCGGTGCGCCCGCATGGCGCACCGGCATCAGCGTCTCTCCCCTGCTGCCCCATGTCGCACCAGACATGGCGCGCGGCACCGGTTCGGCCCGTGCCCCGCACCGTCTTTTATCCCCCCTGGAGCGTCCGTCATGGAAGTGCTGATTCTGTTCGGCCTGATCGTGCTCAATGGCTTGTTCGCCATGGCGGAAATCGCGCTGGTCACGGCGCGGCGCGCCCGGCTCATGGCGCTGGCCGAAGCCGGCAATGAGAACGCCCGCACCGCCCTGCAACTGGCCGAGCAACCCACGCGGCTGCTGTCCACGGTGCAGATCGGGATCACCTCCATCAGCGTGCTCAACGGGATTTTGGGTGAGGCGGCGTTTTCCGAGCCCGTGGCCAACTGGCTGATCTCGCTGGGCCTGTTGCCCAAGTTTGCCGGAGTATCGGCCACGGCCATCGTGGTACTGGTCATCACGTTTGCCTCGATCGTCATTGGTGAGCTGGTTCCCAAGCGGCTGGGCCAGCTGGCGCCCGAGCGCATTGCCATGGTGATGGCGCGGCCGATGACCTGGATGGCCCGGGGCGCAGCGCCTTTTGTCAAGCTGCTGTCCATCTCCACCGACCTGCTGCTGACCTTGCTGCGCGTGCGCCACAACACCATGCCGACCATGACCGAGGCCGAGATCAACGAGGTGCTCGAAGAAGGCTCGGACGCCGGGGTGATTGAAGAGCAGGAGCACGAGATGGTGCGCAATGTGTTCCGGCTCGACGACAGGCAGATCGCCTCGCTGATGACGCCGCGCAACGAGATCGAATTTCTCGACGTCGATCAGCCGCTGGCGGAAAACCTGAACAAAATCGCGCAGTCCACACATTCGCGCTTTCCGCTGGTCAAGCGCGGGCTGGAAGAAGTGGTCGGGCTGGTCTCGACCAAGGAGCTGCTGGGCCGCTTCATTCGCCGCGAAGGCATCGACGATCTGAGCAAGGCCGCCATTCCCGCCACCTTCGTCCCCGAAAGCCTGACCGGGCTGGAGCTGCTGCAGACCTTCCGCCAGAGTTCAGAGCACACCGCCATGGTGATCGACGAGTACGGCCAGACCATGGGCATTGTCACCGTGCAAGACCTGATGGAGGCCATTGCCGGGGAGTTCAAGTCGCATCCGTCCGAAGAACCCTGGGCGATGCAGCGCGAAGATGGCTCCTGGCTGATGGACGGCCTCATCACGGTCGACGACCTCAAGACTCGCCTGCATCTCGCCCATCTGCCCGATGAAGAAAAGCAGCGCTACAACACGCTCTCGGGCATGCTGATGCTGCTGCTCGCCCGCCTGCCCGCAACGGGCGACATCGTGCATTGGGGCCACTGGACTTTCGAGATCGTCGACATGGACGGCAAGCGCATCGACAAGGTGTTGGTGCAGCGCAAGCCCCCCGAAGAGGTGGACGAATTCTCCGAAGCTGCCGAAGAACGCGAATCGCGGTTCTGACCCTCGGCGCCGCTCGGCCGCGCCCCTGACCTCAAATCATGCTGCACGACGCCCTGCTCCTCCTGCCGGATTTTTTGTTGATCGTGCTGGGGCTGGCGCTCGTGCGCCTCACTCCGCTCAACCGCAGCGTGTGGGACGGGGTGGAGCGGCTGGTGTACTTCGTGCTCTTTCCGGCGCTGCTGTTTTCCACCACCAGCCGCGGCCATGCCAGCCTGGGCGACTCGCGCGATCTGCTCATCGCCGGCGCCGCCATGCTGCTCACCGGCATCGGGCTGGCGTATGCCGCCTTCTGGTTTCGTCGCGCCGACCGCCGCTGTGTGGCCAGCGGAGTGCAAACCGCGTTTCGCTTCAACTCCTACATCGCCCTGGCCGTGGCCGACCGCGTGGGCGGCGCGCCCGCCGTTTCGCTGGTCGCGGTGCTCATCGCCATCGGCGTGCCGCTGTGCAACTTTGCCGCGGTGTGGGCGCTGGCACAACATGCACAAAGCAATGTGCTGCGCGAAATCCTGCGCAACCCGCTCATCATCGCCACCGTCGCCGGCTTGATCGTGCACAGCCTGGGTTGGCCGCTGCCCGCCCCGGTGCTGCCCGTGCTCGACCGTTTGGGCAACGCGTCCATCGCCCTCGGGCTGATGACCGTGGGCGCGGGGCTGCAGTGGCGCGGGCTGGGGCGGCAATTGCCACTCGGCCTGTGGTTCCTGTCCATCCGTCATCTCGTTCTGCCACTCTCCGCCATGGCGCTGGCTGCCATGCTGCATTTGCCGCCGTTGCAAGCCCTGGTGCTGGTGTTGTTTGCCGCCATGCCCACGGCCTCCAGCGCCTATGTGCTGGCGGCGCGCATGGGCGGCGACGGCCCTTATGTGGCGGGATTGGTCAGCCTGTCCACCGTGTTGGGCGCCGTATCCATTCCGGTGTTTCTCGCCCTGATGCAGCACTGAGCGGGTGTGAACACATCCTCTGAGCTTTTGACCACATCGCAGCATGACGCCCTGATTTTCATCCGCCGTCGCCGCGCCGCATACCGACTGTTTCAGTGCGGTTTACAAAGTTTTGACATGTTCGCCATGTATCCTTGGCACCTTCCGACCTGACGCGAACGATGCTCCCTAACATGCCGAATTTCCATGTCATTTTCTGGCGCCATGCCGAGGCGGAAGATGCGCCGGGTTCGGCCCAGGGCGACGAGGCCGATCTGCGCCGCAACCTCACCAAGCAGGGACGCCGCGACGCCGCGCTGGTGGCCGCGTGGATCAAGTCGCAATTGCCCAAACCCTGGACGGTGATCACCAGCCCCGCTGCCCGCGCACGCCAAACCGCACAGCACCTGAGCGACTACCCGGTGGCCGACCCCCGCCTGCGCCCGGATACGGACATGGGCGAACTGCTCAGCGTGGTTTCCGAGTTTCCGCGCGAAGGCGGCGCGCTCATCCTCGTCGGCCATCAGCCCACACTAGGCCGCGCCGGGCTGTACTGGATCACCGGCTGCGATCAGCAGTTTTCATTGCGCAAAAGCGGCCTGCTGTGGGCAGTGGAGCGCAGCCGGGAGGCGGGCATCCAGCGCAGCCTGCGCGCCTGCACCAGCGCCGATCTGTTGAGTGACTGAAAGACACAGCCCGGCACCGGGCTGAAAACACATCTGGTCATTTGGCTTGCACTGTCACACCAAATTCACAGAATCTTCACTGAACCGTCACGCTGCATTCTTATCTTCTTCATACAGACGTTGAAGGAGACACGATGTTCGATGATGAAGCGATGCGCGCTGAGAACGCACAGCCAGACCACGGAGCCGCCGTTCAGCACTCGGCGCACAACATCACTGTGGCCTGGGCGCGGCATGCCGACGAAGTACGCGAGGCCCAGCGCCTGCGCTACAAGGTGTTCGTCGAAGAAATGGGCGCACAGATCAAGACGCCCGAAGCGGGTCTGGACATCGATCTGTTCGACGCCTACTGCGACCACCTGCTGGTACGCGACGCCGACGGCAGACTCATCGGCACCTACCGCGCTCTGCCCCCGCATCAGGCCAAGCGCGTGGGCACGCTCTACACCGAAACTGAATTCGATCTCACCCGCCTGCACCACCTCAAGCCGCGGCTGCTGGAAATCGGCCGCTCCTGCGTGCACCGCGACTACCGCAGCGGCGCGGTCATCATGGCCTTGTGGAGCGGCATCGCGGTTTATATGCAACGCCACGGGCTGGACGCGCTGATTGGCTGTGCCAGCATGTCCATGCACTGCGGCGGGCATACCGCCGCCAGTCTGTGGGCGCAGTTGCAGCGCACCCATCTGGCGGCGATTGAAGACCGCGTGCATCCTCGCCTCGCGCTGCCAGTGCAACGCCTGCGGCAAGACCTGGCAGTGGAGCCTCCGGCCCTGCTCAAGGGCTATCTGCGCGTGGGTGCCAAGGTGTGCGGCGCCCCCGCCTGGGACCCAGACTTCGGCGTGGCCGATTTTCCGGTGCTGCTGCGCCTGAGCCAGGTCAATCCGCGCTACGCCCGGCACTTTCTCGGATCTTGAGCTTCAGGCGCTGCGCGCCTTCGCGCGCCAGCGCCTGCTCAACCCGCCCCCACCATATCCTGCGGGCGCACCCAGCGATCAAACTCTTCCGCGCTGACCAGGCCCGAGGCCAGTGCCGCTTCGCGCAGGGTGCTGCCATTGTGGTGCGCGGTCTTGGCGATGGCAGCCGCCTGGTCGTAGCCGATGTGCGGGCTCAGCGCCGTCACCAGCATGAGCGAGCGCTGCATCAACTCGGCAATGCGGGCGCGGTCGGGCTCGATGCCGCGCGCCAGGTGATGGTCGAAACTGGTCATCGCATCGGTCAGCAGACGCAGGCTTTGCAGCACGTTGTGGGCGATCAGCGGCTTGAACACATTCAGCTCGAAATTGCCCGATGCTCCGCCAAAGTTCACCGCCACATCGTTGCCGAACACCTGGCAGCACACCATGGTGAGCGCCTCGCACTGGGTGGGGTTGACCTTGCCGGGCATGATGGAACTGCCGGGCTCATTTTCAGGAATGCGAATCTCGCCCAGCCCGCTGCGCGGCCCGGAGGCCAGCCAGCGCACATCGTTGGCAATTTTCATCAGCGCGGCAGCCAGCGTTTTGAGCGCGCCGTGCAGGAACACCAGCGCCTCGTGCCCCGCCAGCGCCGCAAACTTGTTGTCGGCGCTGGTGAACGGCAGTCCGGTCTGGCGGGACAGTTCGGCGGCCACGCGCCCGCCAAACGAGGGCGGCGTGTTCAACCCGGTGCCCACTGCGGTGCCGCCCACGGCCAGCGCGGAAACCGGGCCGAGCGCGGTGTCGATGGCGCGGCGGCACAGATCGAGCTGGGCGACATAGCCCGAGAACTCCTGCCCCAGCGTGAGGGGCGTGGCATCCTGCAGATGGGTGCGGCCGATTTTCACGATGTCGGCGAACGCATCGGCCTTGCTCTGCAGAGTGGTGCGCAGGGCGATGAGAGTCGGCAGCAAAAATTGCGCCGTCTGCGCCGCTGCGGCCACATGCATTGCGGTGGGAAAAATGTCGTTGGACGACTGCCCCAGATTCACCTGCTCGTTGGGATGCACGCTGCGACTCAACCCCACGCCATTGCC
>JAFGXB010000009.1 GCA_016936875.1 Burkholderiaceae bacterium
CTGCAGGTTTGTTGCCGTTGCCGGATTGACGCTGGCCTTGCGGTTTGGCGTTTGCCGGGGCGCGGCCCTGGCTGGGCCCGTTGCGGCTTGCACCGCGATTGCCGCCGTTGCCCGCGCCTGCGCCGTTGCGACGCTGACCTTGGCCGCCTGCTCCTGCGCCGCCGCCTCGGCGTTCACCGCCGTGCAGCACGGTGCGGCCCATGACGATGGGCTGCGCCTTGGCGTGGGGGTCGGGTTCGAAGCCGGGAATCACCTCCTGGGTGATGGGGTTGCGCACCAGTTTCTCGATGTCGCGCAGGAAGCCGAGTTCATCGACGCAGACCAGCGAAATGGCTTGTCCGTTGCTGCCGGCCCGGCCGGTGCGGCCGATGCGGTGCACATAGTCCTCGGGAATGTTGGGCAGCTCATAGTTCACAACCACGGGGAGCTGGTCGATGTCGATGCCGCGGGCGGCGATGTCGGTGGCCACCAGCACTTGCAGCTTGCCGCTCTTGAAGTCGGCCAGGGCGCGCAGGCGGGCGGACTGGGTTTTGTTGCCGTGGAAGCCGGTGGCGATGATGCCGTCTTTGTCGAGCTGTTCGGCCAGGCGGTTGGCGCCGTGCTTGGTGCGGGTGAACACCAGGGTTTGCGGCCAGTTGCGTTCACGAATCAGGTGCACCAGCATGTCGCGCTTGCGCTCGCGGTCTACCGGGAACACGATTTGTTCGACCAGATCGGCCGTGGCGTTCTGGCGGGCGACGGCGACTTGTTGCGGATTGACCAGGAAGTCACCCGCCAGACGCTTGATCTCTTCGGAAAATGTGGCGGAGAACAGCAGGTTCTGGCGCTGCTTGGGCAGCAGGGCGACGATGCGGCGCATATCGTGCACGAAGCCCATGTCGAGCATGCGGTCGGCCTCGTCGAGCACCAGCATCTGCACGGCGGACAGGTCGATGTTGCGCTGGCTTTGATGGTCGAGCAGACGGCCGGGCGTGGCCACGACGATGTCCATGCCGCGCGCCAAGGCGTTGATCTGCGGCTGCATGCCCACGCCGCCATACATGGCCATGCTGTGTAGCTTGAGGTGGCGGCCGTAGGCGGCCAGGTTTTCATGCACCTGCGCCGCAAGTTCGCGGGTGGGGGTGAGGATGAGGGCGCGGGGAATGACCTTGCCCTTGGTATTGCGGGCGGGCTCGCCGCCGCCCAGGCGCTGCAGCATGGGCAGGGTGAAGCCCGCGGTCTTGCCGGTGCCGGTTTGCGCCGCGGCCAGCAGGTCGTGGCCTGCGAGGACGACCGGAATGGCCTGAAGTTGGATGGGGGTGGGCTCGGTGTAGCCTTGTTCGGCAACGGCGCGCACGATGGGCTCGATCAAGCCCAGATCTTGAAAAGACATGTGAGAAGCTTTCGGGGGCTGTGTGTGAACTGCCCCAAGACTCTGCCACCACGCTACCTAAGCGCGCCAGTCTGCAACAGATGAGGTGGGCCGAGAAGGCTCGGCAGGAGTCAAGAGTGACTGCGGCTGGGAGACTGGACATGGCCGCTGGGCGCTATGGTAATGGAATTCATGCTGCTCTGCGTCGGCGCTGTGTTCTTGCAGCGACAATAGCGCTTTGCCCCAAGGTATGCGGGCGCGCAGTCTCACCTCAAACAGGTCTGAAATACAGATGGCTCAATACGTTTTCACCATGAACCGGGTTGGCAAGATCGTGCCGCCCAAGCGTCAGATTCTCAAGGACGTTTCGCTGAGTTTTTTTCCGGGGGCCAAGATTGGCGTGCTCGGTTTGAACGGATCGGGCAAATCGACTCTGCTCAAAATCATGGCGGGGGTGGACACCGACATTGAAGGCGAAGCCGTGCCCATGGCCGGTCTGCGCATTGGCTACTTGCCACAGGAGCCGCAGCTCGATCCGGCGCAAACCGTGCGCGAGGCGGTGGAAGAAGGCCTGGGTGGGGTGCTTGCGGCCAAGAAACGGCTGGAAGAGGTGTACGTTGAATACGGCGATGCCGACGCCGACTTCGACAAGCTGGCCGAAGAACAGGCGCAGCTCGAAGCCATCATCGCCGCAGGCGAGGGCGACAACACCGACCTGCAAATGGAAGTGGCCGCCGATGCGCTGCGCCTGCCCGCGTGGGACGCGATTGTCGGCCCGTTGTCTGGGGGCGAGAAGCGCCGCGTGGCGTTGTGCCGCCTGCTGCTCTCCAAGCCCGACATGTTGCTGCTCGACGAGCCGACCAACCACCTCGACGCCGAAAGCGTGGACTGGCTGGAGCAGTTTTTGCACCGCTTTGCCGGCACTGTGGTGGCCGTCACCCACGACCGCTACTTCCTCGACAACGCCGCCGAGTGGATTCTCGAACTCGACCGTGGTTCGGGCATTCCATTCAAGGGCAATTACAGCAACTGGCTGGAGCAGAAGGAAGCCCGGCTGGAGCAGGAGTCGCGCAGCGAAGCGTCTCACCTCAAGACCATGAAGCAGGAGCTGGATTGGGTGCGGCAGAACCCCAAAGGACGCCAGGCCAAGAGCAAGGCGCGCATGGCGCGGTTCGAAGAGCTCTCCAGCATCGAGTACCAGAAGCGCAACGAGACCAACGAAATTTTCATTCCCGTGGCCGATCGCCTGGGCAATGAAGTCATCGAGTTCAAGAACGTGCGCAAGGCGCATGGCGAGCGGCTGCTCATCGACGATCTGAGCTTCAAGCTGCCGCCGGGCGCCATTGTGGGCGTCATCGGCCCCAACGGCGCGGGCAAGTCCACGCTGTTTCGCATGATTGCAGGCAAGGACAAGCCCGACGCCGGCGAAATCATCATCGGCCCCACGGTCAAGCTGGTGTACGAAGACCAGAGCCGCGAGGCCCTGCCCGACGACAAGACGGTGTGGGAGGCGGTGTCCGACGGACTGGACATTCTCAACGTGGGCAAGTTTCAGGTGCCCTCGCGCGCCTACTGCGGGCGGTTCAATTTCAAGGGTGGCGATCAGCAGAAGATCGTGGGCAACCTCTCCGGCGGAGAGCGCGGGCGGCTGCATCTGGCCAAGACCCTGATTTCCGGCGGCAATATGCTGCTGCTCGATGAGCCGTCCAACGACCTCGATGTGGAAACCCTGCGCGCGCTCGAAGACGCGCTGCTGGAGTTCGCGGGCTGCATCATGGTGTCCAGCCACGATCGCTGGTTCCTCGACCGCATCGCCACCCACATCCTCGCCGCCGAGGGCGATTCGCAGTGGACTTTCTTCTCCGGCAACTACCAGGAGTACGAGGCCGACAAGAAGCGTCGTCTGGGCGAGGAAGGGGCGCGGCCGCACCGCCTGCGCTTCAAGGCGCTGCGGTAAACCGGCCCGCGGTCGCATGGAGCCGCTGCTCGTCGCCTGTCTGTGCGCGCAGTGGTGTGGCGTCTGCCGGGACTGGCGAGAGGGCTTCGAGGCCCTGGCCGCGCAGCTTCCCGCAGCGCGGCTGCTCTGGGTGGATGTGGAAGATGCCGCCGATCTGCTCGATGGCTACGCGCCGGAGAACTTCCCCGTGCTGGCTGTGCAGCGTGGCCACCGGCTGCTCTACTGCGCCGCGCTGCCGCCTCACCCTGCCCACTGGGCACGGCTGATCCAGGCCCTGCAAACCCTGGACGCTACCGCGCAGGACCAGGCCGCTGCGCGCCTGCGCGCGCAGGGCATGCCGCCCGTGGATCTACGCGTGTTCTGCTGAATCAGGACAGGGAGAAGTGGCTATCGCGGCGGCGCAGGGCGTTGCCCGAAGAGTGCCGAGCCCACGCGCACGATGGTGGCGCCTTCCAGCACGGCGGCTTCGAGATCGGCGCTCATGCCCATCGACAGGGTGTCGAGCGTGAGGCCGTGTTCGGCGGCGATGGCGTCGCGCAGCAGACGCAGCCGCACGAAAGGCGCGCGCTGCGCCGCGACGTCGGCCCGCGCCTCGGGAATGCACATGAGGCCGCGCAGGCGCAGATTGGGCAGCGCGGCCACGGCGACCGCCAGCGCGCTGGCCTCCTCCGGGCGAACGCCACTTTTGGTGAATTCACCATCCACATTGACCTGGATGCAGACCTGCAAAAGGCCGCGTCCCGGCGGACGTTGGTCATTCAGGCGTTGCGCCAACTTGAGCCGGTCGATGCTGTGCACCCAGTCGAACGCGGCGGCGACGTCGCGCGTCTTGTTGCTTTGCAGCGGCCCGATGAAATGCCACGCAAGCTCCGGCCAGTGCGCGCGCAGGGCGGCGATTTTGTCCACCGCCTCCTGCACATAGTTTTCGCCAAAGGCGGTTTGACCCAGCGCGGCGACGCGGGCGACATCCGCGGCAGGAAAGGTCTTGGACACGGCCAGCAGGCTGACGGACTGCGGGTTGCGGCCCGCTGCCTTCGCGGCCTGTTCGATGCGCTGGTGCACCGCGGCGAGGTGGTCGTTCAGGGACATAGGCGATGCAATCGGGGGATTGATACAACAAAACCGAGCCAATCAGCGCGGCCTTGTCGACGAAAATGGCGGAAAAGTGAAATTCTGACCTTAAGATAGCCCAATCGCTTACGCACGATCACGCACAAGCTTGCTCGGGGGAGACATCGCTTGGACATTACGCAACTGCTCGCTTTCAGCGTCAAGAACGACGCATCCGATCTGCACCTTTCGGCAGGCCTGCCGCCCATGATCCGCGTGCACGGCGACGTGCGGCGCATCAACGTCGAGCCGCTCGACCACAAGGCGGTGCACGCCATGGTGTACGACATCATGAGCGACTCGCAGCGCAAGCACTACGAAGAATTTCTGGAGGTCGATTTTTCCTTCGAGATTCCGCAACTCGCGCGTTTTCGCGTCAACGCCTTCAACCAGGCGCGCGGGGCTGGCGCGGTATTCCGCACCATTCCGAGCAAGGTCCTCACGCTCGACGATCTGAATGCGCCGAAAATCTTCGCCGATCTGGCGCTCAAGCCGCGCGGGCTGGTGCTGGTGACGGGGCCGACGGGCTCGGGCAAGTCCACCACCCTGGCGGCGATGATCAACCATTACAACGAAACCGAGTATGGGCACATCCTCACCATCGAAGACCCGATCGAGTTCGTGCACCAGTCCAAAAAAGCGCTGATTAACCAGCGCGAAGTCGGCCCGCACACCCTGAGCTTCTCCAACGCGCTGCGCTCTGCGCTGCGCGAAGACCCGGACGCCATTCTGGTGGGCGAAATGCGCGATCTGGAGACCATCCGTCTGGCGCTCACCGCCTCGGAAACCGGCCACCTGGTGTTCGCCACCCTGCACACCTCGTCGGCACCCAAGACCATCGACCGCATCGTCGACGTGTTCCCGGCAGAAGAAAAGGAGATGGTGCGCGCCATGTTGTCGGAGGCGCTGATTGGCGTGATCTCGCAAACTCTGTGCAAAAAGAAGGACGGCTCCGGTCGTGTGGCGGCGCACGAAATCATGATCGGCACCCCGGCCATCCGCAACCTCATCCGTGAGAACAAGATCGCGCAGATGTATTCCATGATCCAGACCAGCCAGTCCTTTGGCATGCAGACGCTCGACCAGAACCTGGCCGATCTGGTCAAGCGCAACATGATTTCCTCCACGGAAGCGCGGACCAAGGCCAAGCAGCCGGAAAACTTCCCCGGCGCCTGATCGGCGCTGGCCGCTCCTCTCGCAACATCAAACCTCTGCAGGCATCCGCCAGGCCATGAAACTCTTTGACAAAATCCTCGGCGCCTCGCGCAAAGACGCAGTGGACGACGCCCCGGAATCGCAATTTTTCACCACCGGTTTCCACGACGCCGAAGTCGTCAGTCTCGACGGCGTGGTGGACTGGACGCAGCGCGCCACCGACATCGGCGCGACCAAGCTGTCCCGCAATGTCGGCGGGCAACGTCTGCTTGAGCTGTGGCAGCAAGACAAATACATGGCCGGGCTGACGCCTGCCGATCTGGAGCGTTGCATCAAATACTTCCATTTCTACACTGTCAAGAGCAACGCCGATCTCATCGCCCAGGGCGAGACGGGCAGTTTCATGGTGGTGTTGCTGCGCGGTGCCGTGGCGGTGGATCGGCTGCAGCCCTGGGGCGACCGGCTGCGCCTGACTGAAGTGCGCGCCGGCAGCATGCTGGGGGAAATGTCGCTGGTCGATGCGGCGCCGCGCTGGTCATACTGCACCACGCTGACCGAGAGCGAAATCGCCGTGCTCGAAGCCAGCGATCTCGACCGCATGATCGCGCAAGACCCGGCTGCGGCCTGCCGCCTCATCGGCTCGCTGGCGCGGCGGCTGTCGCTACGCCTGCGCAAGCTCAGTGCGCGCGTGGCGGCCACCACACCGGGCGGCTGAAGCGCCCAATCATCGACCATGGACCGCTGCATTCAAAACATGCGGCAACTCGGGGAAACGTATGGATCGTGACCAGGCATCCAAATTCATCAATGATCTGCTCAGGCTGATGGTCAGTCGCGGTGGCTCCGATCTGTTTCTCACGGCAGACTTTCCGCCGGCCATCAAGGTCGATGGAGCGGTGTCCAAACTGTCGTCGCAGGCGCTGAGCAGCCAGCACACGCTGGCGCTGGCGCGCTCGATCATGAACGACAAGCAGTCCGCAGAGTTCGAGCGCACCAAGGAGTGCAATTTCGCCATTTCGCCAGCGGGCCTCACGCGCTTTCGCTGCAATGCCTTCATTCAGCAGGGCAAGGTGGGCATTGTGCTGCGGCAGATTCCCCAGGACTTGCCGTCCATCGACTCTCTTGAGTTGCCGTCGGTGCTCAAGACCCTGGCGATGCACAAGCGCGGACTCATCATCTTTGTCGGAGCCACGGGCTCGGGCAAATCGACCTCGATGGCCGCCATGCTCGATTTTCGCAATGAGAATTCGCACGGCCACATCATCACCGTGGAAGACCCGATCGAGTTCGTGCATCCGCACAAGAACTGCATCGTCACCCAGCGTGAAGTCGGTCTTGATACCGAGACCTGGGAAGCGGCGCTGAAGAACACCTTGCGCCAGGCGCCCGACGTCATTCTGATGGGCGAAATCCGCGACCGCGAAACCATGGAACACGCGGTGGTGTTTTCCGAGACCGGGCATCTGGTGCTGGCCACGCTGCACGCCAACAACGCCAACCAGGCGCTGGACCGCATCATCAACTTTTTCTCCGAAGAACGCCGCGCGCAACTGCTGATGGATTTGTCGCTCAATCTGCGCGCGCTCGTGTCGCAGCGGCTGGTGCCTTTGCAAACGGGCAAGGGGCGCGTGGCTGCGGTGGAGATCATGATCAATTCACCGCTGATCGCCGATCAGATCTTCGAGGGCAAGCTCACCGAGATCAAGGACGTCATGCGACGTTCCCGCGAACTGGGCATGCAGACCTTCGACCAGTCGCTGTTCGACCTGTTCGACGCCGAGAAGATCAGCTACGAAGACGCGTTGCGCAACGCCGATTCGGTCAACGATCTGCGGCTGCGCATCAAGCTCGACAGCAAGCGCGCGCGCAACGCCGACATCGGCAGCGATACCGGGCATCTGGCCATCGTCTGATTGACGTTGTTCAGTCTGGCGGCACGCTCACGATCCAGCCTTCCACCGGATCGATCTGCGGCGGCAGCCCCCAGTTCTGGGCGTGCCGTGCGACAGCCCAGCCGGCCTGCAACAAACACAGCGTGGCGTCGAGAGGGTCGCCGCTGGCATCCAGCAGCAGAGTCTGGCGCAGCGGGGGCGTGCAGAGCAAACGCAAACCCATAGGGTGTTGGCCGGATTGCAGCACATGCAGCAGATCGTCCCGCGCGCTTTGGCGCTCGGCGGTCTGCTTTTTGCGTGCATCGCTTTTGTAGCTGCGTCTGCCCAGGACTGCACGCGCAGCAAACCCCGGATACCCTTCGAGCGCCACGCGCTGCGGGTCCCCAGCATGCAGGCCGGGTAGATCGACCCCGGCATCGAGCAGCAAGGGGGCTGCGGCATGCAGCATCCAGGCCACGGGCGGATTGACCCATTTCATCGAGGGCGAGGATCCGGCAGGACGGTCGCAGGCGCGGTGGGCGAACTTGGCGCCAGGTGGGCGCGCAGCGCAAAACTGCCGGAACACCGCGCGCAATTCGGCGCGGGTCTGGGCGCGCACATGCTGGATCAGTCGTGGCCAGGGCAAGGCCGCGGTATCACCGCGATGTCCGGGCCAGTGCAGGATGTCAATCAGCTCGCGCGGCAGCCCGAACGGTAGATCGAACACGCCGACCCAGGGCCCAGGTTGCAGCAGCCAGCGCCCGAACGCTTCCAGCGTGTCGAGTCGGGTCAAGCCTTGCAGCGTCACGCGGTCTGGTGCGTGGGCATTCCAGATGCCCTGCGCGATCACAATGGGTTTTCGCCGGGTGGGTGCGCTACTGAAGTCGATGCCGTACAGCACGCGGCAGTCGGGAGTCATGTCGGGTCTTGCAGCGC
>JAFGXB010000064.1 GCA_016936875.1 Burkholderiaceae bacterium
ACGTCCACGCCGCTGGCGGCAAACTGCGCGGCGTTGGCCGGGCGGATGCCGCCAGCGGCATTGATGGTCAGGCGCGGCTGCAACGCACGCAGTTGCGGCACCAGCGCGGTGAGTTGCGCGGCGCCCATTTTGTCGAGCTGCACGCCGTCTGCGCCCGCGCGGGCAGCGGCCAGCGCGTCGGCTTCGTCTTCGGCTTCGATGAGCACGAATTTTTCCGGGCTATGCGCCTTGGCGCGGGCCACCAGTTGCACGGCGTCCAGCCCTGGCAGAAACGCGCGGTGCTGCGTGAACACCAGAATGGTTTCCGACAGCCCGGCGCGGTGCACCATGCCGCCGCCGCACAGCACGGCGTAGTGCTGCAGCTTGCGCGCGCCAGGATGCGCCTTGCGCGTGCCCGCCACCTGGATGCGCGGATTGCCCGCACGCGCGGCGTCCACCATCTGCCGCGTGGCGCTGGCGATGCCGCCGAGATATTCGAGCAGGTTCATGCCCTGCTTCCATGCGATGTGCAGGGCGTGGGCATTGCCATGCAGACGCAGCACCGCCTGCCCCGGTGCGGTGGCTTCGCCGTCTGCGGCCAGCGGCTCGGCGCGCACGCCCAGCGACTGCGCCATGCGCAGCAGCGGCGCCAGACCGGCAAGCACGCCGTGCTGCCGCGCGGTGTAGGTGAGGTTGCCGGGGCTGTCGGGCAGACCCAGCGCCCGCGTGGTTTCGTCGTGCAGCGGCAGGTCTTCGAGAATGATGTGATCGATGTCAGCCTGGGTGAAGTACATCATGTTTGGCAAGCCCCTTGTTTTGCAGCAGACGCACGGCGACGAAGAGCAGCAGACTGAACGTGCCCAGCACTGTGCTGAGCAGGCCGGCCTGGGCATAGTCGCCCGTGGTCACGGTGTTGAAAATGGCCAGAGACAGGGTTTCGGTGCGACCGAGAATGTTGCCGCCGAGCATCAGCGAAATGCCCACTTCGCCCATGCCGCGTGCCAGCGCGAGCAACAAGCCGCCCAGCAGCGCGGGCAGGGCGATGGGCAGGTGCATGGTGAGGTACACATTGCGTGGTCCGCGCCCCAGCGTGAGGGCCACGTCGTGCCACACCCTGGGATGCGTCTGTAGCGCGGTCTGCAAAGTCTTGACCGCCAGTGGCAGCCCGGCAAGGAATGCGGCCAGCAGCAGACCGGGAAAGGTGAAGACCAGGTCGATGCCAAAGGACAGCAACGTGCGGCCCAGCAGACTCTCGCGCCCCAGCAGCCACAGCAGGCCAAAGCCAATGACGACAGGTGGGAACACCAGCTGCAGGGTGACCAGCGCGTCCAGCCAGGCCGGGCGCTTCAGGCCGAATTGCAATGCGTAGCACAGCAGCACGGTGGCCAGCGCATAGGCGGGCAGCGCAAACAGGGCGATTCGGGCGCTCAACCACAGGGCAGCCCAGGCATCCGGGGTGAGCGAGGCCATCGCGCAAGGGTCAAAGCCCTGCGTTGCGCAGGATGTTCTGTGCCGCAGCGCCTTGCAGGAACTGGGCAAACTTCGCGCGGCTGGCGGCGGTCTGGGGCTGTGCGCCTTCAGCGGGGAAGGCGGCAACGAGGTCGATTGGCGCGTAACTGCCTTCCCCCGGCTGCAATTCAATAAAGCCGCCCAACTGCCCCTTGACCGCCAGCGCTTCGGTGAGGTTCATGAAACCGGCATCGATCTGTCCCGACGTCAGATAGGCGCTGACCTGCGGCAGGGTCTGCACGATTTTGAGTTTGTCCTGCAGCGGCTCCCACAAACCCTTGGCCTTGAGCCACTGCTGCGCGGCGCGGCCGTAGATCGTCTGCTGCGGGTTGGGCAGGGTGATGGACTGCATGCGCGGCAAATCGCGCACCGGATCGGTGATGGGCTCGGGGCTGTAGCGGCCCATCAGCTTGCGCCGCCACGCGAGCACCAGCTTGCCCTGGCCGAGCGTCTGGCGCTGTGGCAGGTCGAGGTCGCGGGCATGGTCGATGAAGTCGGCATCGCCGATGAGCACGTCCACCCGTCCGCTGGCGCGCGCCTGGGCGAAGAGTTGCTGCAGATTGCCGTAGCCGCGTTCCACGATGATGCCGGTTTGCCGCGTGAAGTCGGCGCATAAGGCCTCGACTGGACGCTTGTAACCCGCCCCCGCCATCAGCAGCAGCGCCCCATTTGCGGCAAACGACCGCTGCATGGGCCAGCCGACTGCTACCAGCATCGACAACAAGACCTTGCGTCGCCTCAACATCATGGCGCATCTCCTGTGAAATTTTGCGTTCAAGGCGCGCGCCTGAGAAGAAAGACCTTCCAGGCCGATACCATCAAAATGAGGGCCAGCAGCAGCCCCATGCCCTCGGTCGGTACGAGGCCAACGAGCAAGCCGCCGACTACCGCGCCGAGCAGTGAGCCTGCGGCCATACTCAGCAACAGCACCCGCTGTCGGCGCAGCACCGCAAACGCGGCGCTTTCGCGGTAACGCAGAAATCCGACCAGCATGGTGGGCAGCGAAATCAATAGTGACAGACTGCCCGCCAGCTTCACGTCCACCCCCCAAAGCAGCACGACTGTGGGAATGAGAAGTTCGCCGCCGGCCACGCCCATCACGGCGGCGAACATGCCGATCACCAGCCCCGCGGCCACGCCAAGGGCAGCGTGCGCCAGCGGGGACATGAGCAAATGCAGATCCGGCAGCGCCTTGAGGCCGAACAGCTGCTCCGCGGCCATGGCGCAGGCCAGCAGCAGCAACAACACAAACAGCACGGCGTCGAGCGTTTTGCGCGGCAGGCGCATCGCCCAGCCCGCAGCCCACCAGGCGCCGAGCAGACTGCCCGCGAGCAGGTTGACCACGATGGGCCAGTGCGGAAGCAGGGTGCCAACCGGCACTGCCGACAGGCGGGAGAGGATGGCCACCGCCACCACCAGCAGGGACAGCGCCTTGTTGGCGATCACGGCTTCCAAAGAGACCAGCCCGAACAAACCCACCAGCAACGGCAGGCGAAATTCCGCTCCGCCCAGGCCAATGAGCCCCCCAAGCGAGCCGATGGCGAACGCTGTGGCAAACCCACTGATAACGTGGCCCCGGGGGGTGGAGACGCGCGATGCGGAGCTTGTCATGTTTGGTGCGTCCTCTCAGTGGACCGATGCGCCACGCAGGTCGCCCGCCAGAGCCACGGCCTTGACCAGTGCCCACACCAGCATTCCGGGGCGCAACTCCAGCCGCTCGCGCGACGCCCGGGTGATTTCGGCAAACAGCAACTGCCCATCGCCGAGTTCGAGCTTGACCAGGACATTGACCGGATGCGCAGCATCCGCAATATCGGCAATGCAGACCTGCACCTGGTTGTTGATCGACACCTCGGGCAAGTGCAGCAGCGAAATACTGACGTCCCGGGCCGACACCTCCAGCCGCATGGTGCGCCCCGGTGCGCAATGGGCGCAGGCGTCCTCGGGCACGCGCAGCGTCTGCCCCGCGATCTGCAGATGGCGCAGCCCCTGCTCGGCGTCGCCGGCCTGCGCCAGCAGCATTGCGGCATGGCTTTGCCCGGCGAACAGCGGCGTACCGGGCAAAGCCACCGCCTGCGCCAGCGGCAGGCTGGCCTGCACTTGCCCGCCGCTCATCATCACCACATGATCGGCCAGGCGCAGCACCTCGGCCGGGGCGTGGGTGACGTAGAGAATGGGGATGTCGAGCGTGTTGTGCAGGCGCTCCAGGTAGGGGAGGATTTCCTGCTTGCGTTTGATATCCAGCGCGGAAAGCGGCTCGTCCATCAACAGCAGCTCGGGCTGCATGGACAGAGCCCGGGCGATGCCCACGCGCTGACGCTCGCCCCCAGAGAGCAGCGCGGGGCGCCGCCGCAACAAATGGCCGATACCCAACATCTCGACGATCGGGTCAATGTCGGCGTCCGCGCGCCCGGCGCGCTTCATGCCATAACGCAGATTGCCCAACACACTCAGGTGCGGAAAGAGATTGGCCTCCTGGAACACATAACCCACAGGTCTTTGGTGTGCTGGCAGAACGCTGCGCGTGTCCTGCCACACCTGGCCTTTGAAACGCAGTGTGCCCTCCGGCCGCTCCAGTCCGGCCACGCAGCGCAGCAACGTGGTTTTGCCAGAACCGGAATGACCGAACAGGGCAGTCACCCCGCGGCCCGGCAGACTTTGCGCGACCTGCAGAGTGAACTCGGGCCAGCGCAGGGTGAGATCGAGATCAATGGTGCCTTCGGCCATTTTCACGCCTTTTTCGGATTGGGGCGCCAGGCATACAGCCCGAGCAGCACCACGAAAGAGAACACCAGCATTACGGCAGACAGCCGGTGCGCGCTGGCATATTCCATCGCCTCGACATGGTCGTAGATCTGCACCGAGGCCACGCGAGTCTCGCCGGGCAAATTGCCGCCGATCATCAGCACCACGCCGAACTCTCCCACGGTGTGCGCAAAAGTGAGGATGCCGCCGGTGAGAAAACCGGGCAGCGCCATGGGCAGCGCGACGGTGAAAAACGCATCCCATGGCGAAGCGCGCAGGGTTGCGGCGGCCTCCAGCGGTTTGTCGCCGATGGCTTCGAAGGCGTTTTGTAGCGGCTGCACCATAAACGGCAGCGAATAAAACACCGACGCCACGACCAGGCCCCAAAACGTGAAAGGCAGGGGATGTGCTCCCAGCCAATTGGTGAAATGCCCGATGAAGCCATGCGGCCCCATCGCCAGCAGCAGGTAAAAGCCCAGCACCGAAGGCGGCAGCACCAGCGGCAGCGCCACCACCGCGCCGACCGGGCCCTTGAAGCGAGAGCGTGTGCGCCCGAGCCACCACGCAATGGGCGTACCGATGACAAACAGGCAGAAAGTGACGGTGGTGGCGAGCTTGACGGTCAGCCCAATGGTCTGCCAGTCCTCTGCTGTCAGCAACAGGCTCATCAGCGGATTACTTGGCGCTGGACGGAAGCACGAAGCCGTAGCGGGTCATCACCGCGCGCGCCTCGGGGCTGTCCATATAGGCGGCAAACGCTTTGGCCGCAGCATTGTTCTCGCCCCGTTTGGTCAGCACATAGCCCTGTTCCAGCGGATCATGCAGATTGTCGGGAATGAGCCAATACTTGCCCTTGCTCTGCATCTGCGGCGTGAGCACCAGTGACAGCGCCAGGATGCCTACTTGCGCATTGCCGCTATCCACCAATTGCGCGGTGTGCGAGATGTTTTCCCCATACACCAGCTTGGGTTCGACCTTGTCCCACACATTCGCCGCCTTGAGCGCTTCCTCGGCACGCTTGCCGTAGGGTGCGTGCTTGGGATTGGCGATGGCAATATGCTTGATGCCCGGATTGGTCAGGCTCTCCAGGGTCATTTTGCTGGCGTCCATGACCGGGCTCCAAAGCACGATGCGGCCAACGGCGTAGGGTGCCACCTTGCCGCCTGCCTGCCCCGCTTTTTCCAGATCGCGCGGATACTGAATATCGGCGGAGTAAAACAGGTCATACGGCGCACCCTGCTGGATCTGGGTGAAAAACTTGCCCGAAGATCCGTAAATCACATCGATCTTGTCATTCGGATGCGCCTTCTCGAAGGTCTGCACGACGTCCGCCATGGCGTATTTGAGGTCCGCCGCCGCCGCAACGGTGACTTTTTCGGCGTGGGCCGCACTCATGCCGACGGTCAGGCTCAGACCGATGGCGAGGTGTTTCCAGAATTTGAATTGCATGAGTCCTCCAAGGATGTTGTGAAGCGAGGGGAAAAATCAGCGATCAGTGCGCCGCGCAGTCGGCATAGCCGTACTCGCGGATGGTGTTTTGCGCAGGCGCGGCGGCAAGCTCCTGCATGAACTCGCGCGCTGCCGGGTTTTGCATGCCGCGCCTGAGCAAGACGGCGTCTTGCTTGAGCGGGCTATAAAGGGTTTGCGGAACAACCCAGCGACTACCTCCGGGCAGCCACCCGCCCTTGTAAATCTGCGACTTGGCGACAAAACCCAGTTCCGCGTTGCCCGTGGCCACGAATTGATAAGTCTGGGTGATGCTGTCTCCGCGCACAATTTTGGGCTGCAGCGCCTGCCACACCCCGCGTTGCTCCATCACTGCCTGCGCCGCGCGGCCATACACCGCGAGTTTGGGATTGGCGATGGCCAAATGCGCAAACTGCCCTCGCTCGAGCACCGCGCCCTGGTCATCAACCACGCCGGGCCGGGCTGACCACAGCACCAAAGTGCCCTCTGCGTAACAAAACCGTGTGCCCTCGGCGGTCAAGCCCTTGGATTGCAAGAGATCGACCGTGTGCGCATCGGCCGAAATGAATACATCGATCGGCGCACCCTGCTCGATCTGCATCGCCAGCTTGGTTACCGTGCCGAAAACCAGCTTCACCGAATGCCCGGTGCGTTTGAGAAACTGCGCCGCAATCTCTTCCACCGGCGCCTTGAAATTGGCGGCCACGGCCACGGTCAGCGTGGCCGCCTGCGCCGTTGCTGCCAGAGCAACAGACAACGTCAGCACAAGCGCCGAGCAACGCAGGGTTCGGGCAAATCGGGTCATGCGGATCTCCGTCGTGTTTGGTTACATCGCCACAAAAAAGCGGCCCCGGAATCACCCGGGGCCGACAAGCGAGATGGGACGCTTAGTCCACCCCGAGGATGACATGGGTGGCCTTGATGAGCGCGCACGCGGCGTCGCCCACCTTCAGGCCCAGAGTCTTTTCACTGCCGGTGGTGATCATCACCACCAACTCAGCGCCGCCCTGCAGGGCCAGCACCACTTCGGTGTTCACCGCGCCGGTCGTCACCGACTTGACCGTGCCGCACAGGGTGTTGCGCGCCGAGGTGGCGGGCGCAGCGCCCTTCACCAGGATGGGCCACGACGCTTTCACCAGCGCCCAGGCTGTTTTTCCCGGGGCCAGGCCAAGTTTGTGCGCGCTGTCTTTGGTGACGATGGCCACCAGATGGCCGCCGCCGCCCAGGTCGAGCACGACTTCGGTGTTGACGGCGCCGTCATGGACCGCATGAACGGTGCCGTGGAGATGGTTGCGTGCGCTGGTTTGCATGATGCGAAACTCCAATGAAGATGGATGGGAAGAAGGCGATATATCTCTAAAAATACGACTTCGCACGCGAAAAGCGGTGGCGTGCCTTTTCCATCTTACAAAACGATTCTGAAAAAAGAGAAGTTTCCTATAGGGGTGGCGACGGACGCTGTCGCCAGAAAGCTTGGAGCTGTTTTCTTCGATGTATTTAACAGAATATACTGAAACCAAATTCTGCGGTCAACACCAGCCGCAAACAACGAGGAGAACACCGATGCAGCGAAGAACCGCCCTACAGCTCGCCGCGGGATGGGCCGGTGCCGGTCTGGCAACACAAAGTGCACTGGCCAGCCCCGCCATGGCGCATGGCGGGCCGAACGCCGCGGTGCTTCGCCTGCCGCTGGCCAAGGGGCTGAGCCCGCGCGACTGTGTGCAGTCCATGCAGCTACGCGCCAACTTGCTCAATATGAAGCAGGTGGGCGATCTGCCGCTGTCGGAGCAGGTGCAGGCCATGACGGGCAAGCCGCAACGCCTGATCCGGGTATTTCTGTTCTGCGATCCGCCCACGGCAGTGCAGATGGTCGATGGCAGCCTGGACTTCGCCGCCTATCTGCCCTGCCGCATCACCCTGGTGGAAGACGAGAACGGCAAATTCTGGCTGGTGATGATGAATTTGCAGCCGCTGATCGACAGCGTGCCGCCAGGTTCGCCTTTGCGCGCCAAGGCTGAAGCCGTGGGCAAGACCTTGATGCGCATCATGCGCGCAGGGGCGCGCGGCGCGCTGTGACGGCGGCGTCTGCCGGCCCTTCGTCCTGCAAGGCCTGCAGCACGCCCTGGGCAATGCGTAGCGGGCGCTCGCCCAGACCAAAGCACAGCGACGGATCGTCGCGTGGATCGACCTCCAGCAGCTTGGTTTTCATTTGCACCGCGACCCCGTTGCGCGTGAGTCCGCGCAACACCCCGCGCAGCGGCGCCAGCACCGGGTGCAACCGAGCTTGCGCATCCCGCACCGCACCGACCGCCTCCCCCGCGTCCACATGCTCGCCAATCGCGCGGCCAGTTTGAAAGACGCCAGCAGCCGGTGCGTACACCAGGCGCTGCCGACCCACGCCGAGGATGGGACGCGGCTCCCCGTTGAGGGCTGACGCCGCGCCAGTCCGCATCACCCGCCCGAGCGATTCTCCCCAGGCGGTCTCGATGACAATGTGGGCGTTATATCCCGCTTCATATCCCGGCCCCAGTCCGATGGTGCATGCCGCCCAGGCACGCAGATCGGCTTGCTCCGCGGCATGTTTGCGCATGCGCGCATCGATCACCACATCAATCCCCAGCACCTCCAGCCATTGCGGCAGGTCGGGCTCCACGACCAGGGGCAGGTAACGCCGATGCAGCAGCGCCGCCTCCGCCTCGGAGGGAAAAAACACGCGCGCCGCCCAAAGCCCCTGAACAACGCAAGCCCCGTCAAACACCGCGTCCGCCCAGCACATGCCGCGCCGCGGCGCTGTGGGCTGAGGCCCTTCCACGAGCAACACGGACCCGCCTTGCGCAAACAGGGTGTGCGCCACTGCAGCGCCCACATCGCCCGCCCCCAGCACGGCAACGCGCGCCAGCGCATTGCGCGGCGTGAATCCGGCGATGGCGCGCGGAACGCATTTGACCGCGGGCAATTCCTCTGCTGGCGCCTGAGAATTCATGGAGGGCTTCGATATATTTCTTTGTATATTCCGAATAGCATATTTCAACCCTGAGAGGAGAACAACCATGCCCCTTCGCCACAACCGGTCTGCCTTTCTTCGCGTGCGGCCCGCCGCCCTGCTGTTGCCTCTGGCCGCGGCGTTGCATGCCGGAGGTGTGCTGGCGCAAACGGCGGTGGCGTCAGACCAGGGTGCATCCTCTCCTGTGTTTCAGCTCGGCCAGGTGGACGTGCAGGCAACGGCGCTGTCCGCACCGCCGCCCGGGGGCACGAGCAGTAGCGTGGTGACGCAGCAGCAGATGCTCGATCGCGGCGCGCTCAACGTCGGCGAGGCGCTGTCTGATCTGCCCGGCGTCACCCCGGTCACGCTTGGGCAGCGCGGTGAAACGCAAGTGAATATCCGGGGCTTTGATTCGCGGCAGATCACGCTCAATATCGACGGCATCCCGATCTATGTGCCGTATGACGGCAACGTGGACTTGAGCCGCCTGCTGGTGCCGGGCATTTCGGAAATCGTGGTGACCAAGGGGCTGGGCTCGTTGATGTACGGGCCGAACAATATGGGAGGCTCGATCAACATCGTCACGCAGGCGCCCACCAAAAAGCTCGAAGGCAGCATCACCGGCGGCCTCACCGCGAATCAGCACAAGCTCTACGGCAACGACCTGTCGGTGCAGCTCGGCAGTCGCATCGACAGCCGCTGGTATGTGCAGGGCGGTGTGGCCACGGCGAACCGCAATGGTTTTGCGCTGTCGCACAGCTTCAAACCTGTGGCGGCACAGCCTGGCGGCGACCGTCTCAACGCCTCCAGCCATGACGTCAACGCCAATCTGAAAGTCGGCTTCACCCCCAACGCCACCGACGACTATGCGCTGGGGCTTTACACCGTCAACTCCGACAAGGACTCCCCGCCCTACACCGGCAACACCAAGGCCACGGGCCAGCCGGTGCGCTACTGGCAGTGGCCGCAGTGGAACAAACAGAGCTACTACTACATCGGCCACACGGCCGTGGGCAGCGGCTACCTCAAGACCCGGCTGTATCACGACACTTTCGACAACGAACTCATCTCTTACGACGACGCCACCTACAGCACAACCAAAAAGCCTTACGCCTTCAACAGCCAGTACCGCGATTTTTCCAATGGCGCCACGGTCGAGCTGGGGCAGCCGCTGGGCACGCAGAACTTCCTCAAGCTCGGCCTGTTCTACAAACAGGACGTGCACCGCGAGTCCAATCTGGCCACGCAGGCCCAGCCCGTTCAAACCCCGTGGCTGCACTTCGAGGCGCATACCTACGCGCTGGGCTTTGAAAACGCCTACAAGCCCACGGCAGCCGATACCCTGACCTTCGGCTACCGCCGCGACGAACACCGCTTCGACCAGGCGCAGCAATACACCGACAAGGCGCAAACCCAGATCGGGCCGATGGCCACCAGCCCGCGCGTGGGCGCGAACAACGCGCAGATCGTGTGGCGGCACAAGCTCTCCGCGCACACCGAGCTGCGCGCAGGCATCGGGCAAAAGACGCGCTTTCCCAGCATCAAGGAGGTGTACTCGTATCGCCTCGGCCAGGCCATTCCCAACCCCGCGCTCGGACCCGAGCAGGCGCTCAACCGCGAAGCCGGTCTATCGGGCGTGGTATTTGGCGGCATGAAGTACGACGCTTCGGTCTATTGGGATTCGGTCAAGGACGCGATTGAAAGCGTGGCCACCAGCACGCCGGGCGTGAGCCAGGCGCAAAACGTCGGCACCGCCACCAACAAGGGCCTCGACCTGAGTGTGCAGGCGCCCATCGGCAACGCCTGGCTCGCCTCAGTCGCGTACAGCTATCTGAATGCCACCTTGGGCTCGCCCGGGCTGGTTGCCACCAACGCGCCGCGCAACTGGGCGGACGTGGGCATCTCCTGGCTGCCCGGCGAGGCGACCACCCTGTCCGCGCATGTGCAGGCCGCCAGCTCGCGCCAGACCACAACCAATGGCAAGCAGCCGGTGGCGGGCTTCGCCGTGGTCAACCTGCGCTGGGTGCAACGCCTCACGCCGCGCCTGACGCTCTATACCAACCTGAACAATGCGCTGGACAAGAACTACGCGCTGTCCGAAGGTTTCCCCATGCCCGGGCGCGAGCTGCGGCTGCAACTGCAATACACGCTATGAGGCAGGCTCTTGCACGCTGGCGCCATGCGGCGCTTGGCCTTGCGCTACTGGCCAGCGCCGCGCTGGCGCAGGCTGCACCAAACTGCCCCAGCGCGCCCAGCGGTCCGGTCTACGGCAGCAGCCCGGTGAATAACTATCTGCTGCTTGCCCTGGCGCCCGGGCGCATGGCCGGGCTGAACTTTCCCTGGAGCAAACAGGCCGCGCAAATCCTGCCACAGTCCGTGCTCGATCTCCCGGTGCTCGGCGGCTGGTTCGGGCAGGGCAAAACGGCCAATCTGGAGCAGGTGCTGCGCGTGCACCCCACGCTGGCGCTGATCTCGGGTGCCACGGTGGGGGCGCAAGCCAGCACGGAAGCCATGCGCAAGGTTGGTCTGCCGCTCTGCCCGGTGCAGCTCGACACCCTGGCCGACTACCCCGCTGCATTTCGGCAGGTGGGTGAGGCGCTGGGCATGGCTGCGCGCGGCGATGCGCTGGCAACCGAGGCCCAGCGCACACTGACCGCGCTCGCCGCGCTGCGCCAGAAGGTGGCGGCGCAACCCCCGGTGCGCATTTACTACGCCGAGGGGGAGGACGGGCTGGCAAGCGAATGCAGCGGCTCCATTCACGCCGAAGTCATCACGGCCATTGGCGCGCACAACGCCCTGCGCTGCACCGACGGCAGCCGCTTCGGCATGGTGCGGGTGAGCTTCGAGCAGATCATGGCGGCCGACCCCGACTGGATTCTCACGCAGGACGGCCCCGCCATGCGCGCCATGCAAACCGAGCCGCGCTGGAAGCTGCTGCGCGCCGTGCGCGAAGGGCATGTGTTGTTCGCGCCGCAGGTTCCGTTCCGCTGGATCGACAGGCCGCCCTCGTTCATGCGGTTGCTGGCCGCACCCTGGCTGGCCAGCCAGGTGTTTCCCGCCGATTACAAGGCGGTTTTTCACCAGCCCATCCCGCACCGCACGCAGGACTTTTTTGCCTTGTTTTTCGGTCACAGGCTCACGTCCGCGCAAGCCGCGTCCATTCTGCAGCCCAAGGCCGTGGATTACCCCACCAAATACTGAGAGGGTGTGAACAACTCCGCTATGCAACCCTATACCCTGCCGCAGATCGGCATGATGCTGCACATGCAGCCCGCGCACGCGGAGTCGATTCCCTCCTTCTTCGCCCACCGCACTGCGCTCGTGGCCGAACTGGAGCAGATCGGCGTGCAGGCCGTGTGGGTCACCGAACATCACTTCGATCCACAAAGCCTGAGCGCCTCGCCCCTGTTGTTGCTGGCCCATTGGGCCGCGCGCACGCAGCACATCCAGCTCGGTGTGGCCGCCGTGCTCGCGGCAGGCCGCAATCCGGTGCGCTTGGCCGAAGACATCGCCCTGCTGTCCAACCTGGCGCCTGGGCGCATTGCCATCGGCTTTGCCAAGGGCGGGCCGTTCGAGGCGCAGAAACGCACCTTCGGCTGGGGTAGCGAGCAGGCCCGCGCCGACATGCAGGCCGTTGTGGGCGCGGTGCTCGACCGATTGATGCCCCAGGAGCATGCGCCAAGCGCCGAGCTGGCGCTGCAGCCGCCGCCGCACTGGCCCTTGCCCCTGTTCATCGCCAGTCGCGAGCCCGACACCCTGGCCTGGGCCGCGCAACGCGGGATCGGTTGGATGAGCGCGCAGTTCTGGCCGCTGGACATGTACGACGCACAGGCCATCAACTGGGGCATGGCCGCGCGCCAGACCGTAGACGCCTTGCTGGCGCGCGGCCTATGGATCGACGATGACGGCGATACGGCCAGACAGCACGCGCTGGCATGGCTGGCTGCATTCCGCCGCAGCAAGCAATCGCAGTGGAAGGTCGGTTTCCGCGGTCCGCTGGCCGAAATGGACGAGCGCGAGAGCCTGGCCCGCATGATCGTGGGCACACCGCAAGAGTGCGCCGCGCAGTTGCACGCGCTGCTGACACAGCGCACCGTCCCCCGCCTGGCCTTCAACCCGATGCATGAGCAAGCCGCCACGCAGATCGACCAGATGCGCCGTTTGTTGCAGCAAGTCGTGCCGCAGTTGGTGCCGCATGAGTTGCCCCGGCGCGATGCGTCATCGCATGGGCTGGCGTCTCGCGCATGAAAGCCGTCTGGACCTTGGCCATTCTGCTGGTTCTGGCTGCGGCGCTGTCGTTGCTTCTGGGACGCTATCAGCCCTCGCCCCTGGAAGCCGCGCTGCGCTTGTGGCAGGGGCTCTTGGGACAGACTTCTTCGCTGTGGACGGTCATGACCGAACTGCGTCTGCCACGCATCATCGCCGCGATCAGCATCGGCGCCGGGCTGGCTGTTTCGGGCGCGGCGTACCAGGCGCTGTTCCGCAACCCGCTGGCTTCGCCTGAAGTGCTGGGTGGCCTGGCGGGTGCAGCCTTCGGTGCGGCGCTGGGCATTCTGCTCGGCCATGCGCTGTGGCAGGTGCAGCTCGCCAGCTTCACCTTCGGTCTGCTGGCCGTGGGCTTGACGCTGCTGCTGGCACGACTGGTCGGGCAGGGTGGCATTGTGGTGCTGCTGCTGGCGGGGCTGATTACAGGCGCGTTTTTCACCGCACTGCTATCGACGGCCAAGTATGTGGCCGACCCCTACGACAAGCTGCCGGCCATCACCTACTGGCTCATGGGAACGCTCTCCAGCATTGATGCGCACAGCGTGTGGCTGACGGCGCCGGTAATGTGGGCAGCCACTGCGGCACTCATTTTTCTGGGCCACGCACTCAATGTGCTGAGCATGGGCGACGAGGAGGCCAGCACGCTGGGCATGTCGGTACGCACGGTGCGGGCGCTGGTCATTGGCCTGGCCACGCTGCTGGGCACGCTGTCGGTCACGCTGGCCGGGATGATTGCCTGGGTCGGTCTGCTCATTCCCCAGATCGCCCGGCTGATCTGGGGCGCGGACAACCGCCGCGTGCTGGTGACGTCCGCCCTGCTTGGCGCGCTTTATGTGCTGCTGCTCGACGACATCGCACGCACCGCATTCACGGTGGAGCTGCCGCTCGGCGTACTCACCGCGCTGGTGGGCCTGCCGGTGTTTGCGCTGGTGCTGCGGCGGGTGGCCGTGGGCTGGTCGGAATGAGAGCCAGGACATGATCGAAGCCAGACTCCTCTACGCCGGCTACGACAGGCAGAGCGTCGTCAAGGGCGTCAGTTTGCGGGTTGCTCCGGGCGAGACCGTGGCCTTGCTCGGCCCCAACGGTTGCGGCAAAACCACTCTGCTCAAGGCGCTTTGCGCCATTCACCCACTGCAAGGCGGCGCGCTGCAGGTCGATGGCCGCGATCTGGCCACCCTGTCCGCACCCGAGCGCGCGCGGCGCATCGCCTATGTGCCGCAGCAGCACCGGCTGGTGTTTGCCTACAGCGTGATCGACGTGGTGATGATGGGCTGCCTGGCCGGACGCGGGCTGATCGCCCGCCCGACGCCCGCAGATTTTGCGGCCGTGCACGCGGTGCTGAGGCAGTTTGGTCTGCACGATCTGTCCATACGCAGCTACGCCGCCCTGTCTGGCGGGCAGCGTCAGCAGGTGCTCATCGCACGCGCCGTGGCGCAGGACGCGCCCTATTTGCTGCTGGACGAGCCCGCCAGCAGCCTCGACTATGGCAACCAGTTGCGGTTGCTCGAACTGCTTGGGCAGTTGCGCCAGAGTGGACGCGGCGTTCTGTTCACCACTCATCACCCGGACCATGCGTTCGTCGTCGCATCGCGCGTGATGCTGATGCAGGACGGGCGCTTCATCGCCGAAGGCACGCCTGCGCAGTGCATGAACCGCGAACAACTCGCCCGTCTCTATGTGCTGCCTCCCGACAGGCTCGACGAGGCCGCGCGTGCGCAGCGCTGGGCGCACCAGCACGGCTGAGCCCCCAGCAGCGGCGGCGCTCGGCACGCCCCGCAGAGGTCCGGCCCGCTTGGTGTGGCCCGGTGTTTCCTCATGAGAAACAAAACGGATTGAGGTTGTTTTCATGCGGGTGCCGTGTTGGGCATGACGGCGAAGCCAAGTGCAGCGGCGCGTCGCTTGAGGGCTGCGATGCTGCGCTGGCGTTGCTGCTCCTCGTAGTTCTGCTGCCCCTGATCGACGTAGGCTTCACCGCGGGTCAGCATGAAATACACCATGCGTGCGAGTTTGTGGGCCGTAGCAGTGTTGGCACGCGGCTTGTCCATTCTCCCTGACAGCCGTCGGTAAAACGCGCCGAGCGCGGAGTCGCTGTGCGACAGGCTCATTGCCGCCATCTTCAGCGCCTGGCGCACCCGGTTGCCTGCGCGCTTGGTCTTGCTCGACAGCACCTTGCCGCCGCTGATCTTGGTGCCGGGACACAAGCCCAACCAGGAACAGAAGTGTTTGACATTGGCAAATCGGCTCAGATCGGGGCCGACCTCCGACAGTATCTTCATCACCGCAGCCAGCCCCAGGCCGTTAATGCGCGTGAGATCGACGCCCGCCCAGTTGGCCAAAATCTGACGCGTGTCGAACTCAGCGCGCGTCTTGCTGCCCGCGCGTGGCGTCTTGCCCAGATCGACCTTGGCTGAGCCGAGTGGGCTGAGCAGCCCTTGCAGCTTGGTGTCGCACTCGCCCAAGTACCTGGCAATGTCGTCGTACATCGCCAGCGCCTGGCGCAGCACGAACAGGTGTTCGTCGCGCCAGTTGCCGGTCAGTGCCTTGGCGATGTCTTGCTCGCTGGCCTTGACGCGGCTGTGGCGGTGCCGGGCCAGCACCTTTGGGTCCCGCTCGCCGGCCACGATGGCGCGGATGATGGCCTGGCCCGTCAAACCCATCACGTCACTGAGCACCTCGGTGAGCTGGATATTCATCTGCACCAGCGCCTTCTGCATGCGCTGTACCCAGCTTGCCTGCTCGGCCAGCAGCACGTCGCGCTGGCGCGCCACGGCACGCACCACACAGACTGCGTCGGTCGGGCGGAATGCCGCGCGCAGGTCGCCCTGGCTCATCAGCTTTTGCAGCCACTGGCAGTCTTGGACGTCGCTCTTGCGCCCGGGCACATACTTCATCTGCCGGGCATCGACCAGGAAGACCTTCAGTCCGCGCTGCTCCAGCACCTCGAACACAGGGATCCAGTACACGCCCGTGGATTCCAGCGCCACCGTGTCAACGCCGCACACCAACAGCCAGTCGGCCATGGCGTGCAGATCGTCGGTCATCGCACCGAACTCGCGTACCGGATCATCACAGGTGTGCCGCGGTACCGCCACCCAGTGGCTCGATCCACCCACGTCAATCCCCGCCGCGTTGGGAAACACCAGATCATCCTCTCGCTTGCGCATGGCCATCGTCTGCTCCAGAATAGTTAACGAACGGCAGCGCCATGGAAGTCGTCGAATTCGACCAGATCTCATGAACGGGATGCACATCACTGTGCTCACCACTGTCGCCGACGATTTCCGGACCAGGCTCTCAGGCGGGCTCGCACCACGGCGGCTGTCACCGCTGCGGGCGCGCACCAATGCTTTTTCGGTCATCTCGGCGCCGCCGTTCACCTTGTAGCGCAAGACCGTTTCTCCGCGAACGCCGGGCGCCGCCAGGGGCCTGGGATGCTCTCAAGGAAACGCAGGGCCGTCCCAAATTTCCTTGCCCCCCACGGGGGGCGGGCTGGGCGAAGCCCGGCCCAGGGGGGCGCTCGCAACCAACGCCCCGCGATGCTTCTATACTTGCTTCGCGCCGATTTGCCCTGGGCTTGCGGGCGCGTAATAAATACCGCTAAAACAGCGCAGACCACCGGCGGTTTTCGCTGCATTGCCAGCACCGCCGGTTTTGTTTTTTCAGGAATACGCATGAGTGTGAGTGCTTCGCCCTCCGCCCTCGGTGACGTCACGCCGCAGCGCATGGCGTTCGAGCAGCCTCTGCCGCTGCAAAGCGGCGCGCAGTTGCCCGCATACGAATTGATATATGAGACTTACGGCACGCTCAACGCCGCGCGCAGCAACGCCGTGCTGGTGTGCCACGCGCTCAATGCCAGCCATCATGTGGCGGGCACGCATGATGGCAATCCCAAAAGCGTGGGCTGGTGGGATAACCTGATCGGCCCCGGCAAGCCGCTCGACACCAACCGTTTTTTCGTCCTGTGCGTCAACAATCCCGGCTCGTGCTTCGGCTCCACCGGGCCGATGAGCCGCGACCCCTCGACGGGTCAGCCCTGGGGCAGCCGCTTCCCCGTCGTCACCGTCGAGGATTGGGTGGATGCGCAGGCAAGGCTGCTCGACCGCCTGGGCATTACGCGCCTGGCCGCCGTGATCGGCGGCAGCCTGGGCGGCATGCAGGCGCTGAGCTGGACCTTGCGCTACCCCGAGCGCGTGGCCAATTGCGCGGCCATTGCCACCGCGCCCAGCCTGTCGGCGCAGAACATCGCCTTCAACGAAGTGGCGCGCCGCGCCATCATCACCGACCCTGATTTCCACGGGGGCGATTTTTACGCGCATGGCGTGGTGCCCAAGCAGGGTCTGGCGGTGGCGCGCATGATCGGTCACATCACCTATCTCAGCGACGACGCGATGGCCACAAAATTCGGCCGCGCCCTGCGCAACGACGCACTGGGCTATGGCTTCGGCGTGGACTTCGAGATCGAAAGCTATCTGCGCTATCAAGGCGACAAGTTCAGCACCTATTTCGACGCCAACTCTTACCTGCTCATCACCCGCGCGCTCGACTATTTCGACCCCGCGCGCGCCACCGGTGGCGATCTGGTGCAAGGCCTGGCAGCGGCGCAGGCGCGCTTCCTGCTGGTGAGTTTCACCACCGACTGGCGTTTCTCGCCGCAGCGCTCACGCGAGATCGTGCAGGCGCTGATCACCAATCGTCGCGCCGTGACCTATGCCGAAGTCGACGCCCCGCAGGGCCATGACGCCTTCCTCATGGATCACCCGCACTACCACGGCGTGGTGCGCGCCTGGTTTGACCGCATCGCGCAGGAGTGCGCCCAATGACGACCCCCTTGAGTGTGATTGCCGACCTGGTGCCGCATGGCAGCCGTGTGCTCGACCTCGGCTGTGGCGATGGCCGCATGCTGGCGCATCTGCGCGACACCCGTGGCTGTACTGGCCTGGGGGTGGAGATCGATTCCGACAAGCTGATCGCCGCCGCAAAAAAAGGGGTGGACGTGCTGCAGTACGACCTCGAACAAGGCCTGTCCATGTTCGGCGATTCCAGCTTTGACGTGGTGCTGCAGATCGACTCCCTGCCCAATCTGCGCCACACCGAGAACGCGCTGCGCGAAACCGCGCGCGTGGGGCGGCTGGGCATTCTCAGCTTCGCCAACTTCGCCCACTGGAGCATTCGCCTGCAGATCCTGACGGGCCGCCTGCCGGTGACGCCCGAGCTGCCCTACGAGTGGTACAACACGCCGAACCTGCGTGTGGCCACCTATGCCGACTTTGAGCGGCTGGCCGCGCATTGTGGCTTGCGTGTGGTTGAGGCCTTCGGCGTGCGCAACGGCCACCGCATCACCTTCGCCCCCGGCCTGCTGGCTACTGAAGCGGTGTTCTGCGTGCAGGGCGCTTGAGGGGCGCCCGCTATGCCTTGTAGGTCGGCAGCTCGATCACATAGGTGTCCACCGCCGCATTCGGGTTCAACACCGGGTTGCTCGGGTCACCATTTCCCCAGTCGCTCTGGAACAGAATGCGCGTTCCGCTGGTGCTGAGTGTCACATTGGTTTGCGCCCAGTAGTTGCTCTGCGGCGCATTGCTGTAATTGCCGGTGCTGCGGTGGTGCGCAAACCGATAGCTCAGGCCGGTGGTCAGGCTGGTCAGCATGATTTCCTGGTCCAGCAGCGTGGTCGGATTGGCCGTCGGCCCGTTGTTGCCGGTGCCGTAAATATCCCCGGTCATTCCCGTGGCGATCCACATCGGGTTTTTCCAGGCGGTTGAGCCCGTCAGGCACCCCGTGGCGGGGTAGCCAAACACCGGCGAACTCGATTCGCCCACCAGATTTTGCACCGCGCCAGTATTCAGATCCGCCGCAATGACGTTGCCATTGCCGCTGCCTGCACGGTTGAATTGCGAGCCGACCAGCATGTCGTGGCCCGCCGCATTGAGCGCCGTATCGCAATGCTCATACGCATCGAAATTGACGGTGCGAACGTATTGGCCATTGATGTCGAGAATGAACACCCGCCCCGACGTGCTGTTCTGCGAGGCCGGATCAGGCGCCACCCAGCCCTGGCCAGACAGTAAAGGAAACGGTGTGGTGCCCCGCGCCTGTGCCTGTGTGACATATTTGGTGTCGTAGAACACCATCTGCTTGGTTGTTTGATTGAAGCCAAACACATTCAATCCCAACTGACCATTCACATTCGGAATCCCCCCCGCACCCAGCCCCCATATGCGCTCGCCCTTGGCATTGATCCCCAGCGCGAAGGGGTAGCCACAACGCACAGGCCCCGTTCGCGGCCAGCCAGCGGGGAGATTCTGCAAAAAGCTGTACTCGATGGTCTTGGCACCGGTTTCCACGTTGATCGCGGTGAGGTCAGCCAACATGGTGCCGCCCATCGAATGATTGTCGATGTAGTACAGCGTTGCCGGATCCTGATGATCCCAATAGAACTGCTCCACATCACCAGGATTGATATCAATGAACTTCAAAAACTTGTAGCTGGCACCGTCATACATGGCCCAACCTTGCTGTCCGCCCGATTGCATGGTCGAACCCGGCACATACAGGATGAAGCGTGTCTCGTCGCAATTCCAGGCCATGGCCGTCGGGTAGGCGGGCGCTGCGCAGAGATTTTTGAAATCGTTCACGCAGTCTGTAATCCGGGTGATCTTGGTTCCAAAATCCGGGTCCAGCACCGTCTGCCCTTTTGCCGGCTTGGCGAGCTTGCTGTACGGCATGGCCTTCAAACCGTAGTTTTGAAGGCCACTGGAGAGGTCAACTCCGGCAACGACAGGCACAGCGGCCGATACCGTTGTTGAGCTGCTGCCAGAACTGGCAGTCGCCTGTGCGCCAGACCCGCCACCACATGCGGACAGTGCGCCCACGGCGGGAAGTGTGAGAAGGGATTGCTGAATAAAACGGCGTCGGGACGGCATCATGGCCAGCCTCCATAAAAATCAATCGGTAAAAAAGGCGAGAAAACTGATCGGTCTTCAAGATGGATTGCGCCCAATCCAAGATTACGTGCGATCTGAACCCACGGCCGCGCCCGTTTTTCCCAGGGTTGCGCGGCCTCCCGCTCCCCACGAAAGCAGTAAGGTTTTCGCGGGAACCTCCCAATAGCGATAAATAGCCAGAGAGATAATAATCAATAACCCAGACATCACAGGAACGAAAAGTGCGTAATACAAATTACCTTCCGAGCCAATTCTTTCCCTGATCAGATCCAAAACGGCGACGCCAATATATTGATGCAGTAAGTAGAGGCTATAACTCGCCATGCCAATTGCCGTAAGTGGCGGATAAGCCAGCCATGCCACCCAGCGTGGGCGTTTCAAAAACGATAAAAAGAGGGCTGAACTCAAGCCAAGCGCAATGAATGGAACGACAGTTCCCGCATATTGCCCCAACCGCAAAACCCCGAGCGCGACTGCAGCTTCAGCCAAGAGCACCCAGGCAATACGGCTCTTTGCATTTGCGTAAAGCGCATAAAACGCGACGCCAGCAATAAACCAAGGCAACGTACTCAGCAAAAAAATAAAATCCAGTGCCCACAAATGCGAAAAATCAAACGCACGGGCCGCTGCATAAGCCAGCACCAACCCACCGAATGACAGGGCCACCGCTCTTAAAAACCGCTGCGGACCGACAGAAAAATACAGAACACTGATCCAGAAATAAAATTTCACCTCGACAAACAACGACCAATATGCCCCGTCTATCGCCTGAAACGGAACGCCAAAGAGTTTGGTCCAGATCAAGGGGTCGCTAAATGTCAGGCTAGGAAAAAAATCGCGCAACTGCGGGTGGAATATGTTTTGCGGTAAAGCGGTCAAAACGGCGAACGATAACACCGAGCAAAGCAACATTGTTGGAAACAGGCGCGCAAACCGTTTCCAGATGAAGTGGCGCATCGTCAGGCAGCCATACAGCGTCATGCTGATGACAAAGCCAGAAATCATGAAAAATAACTGTACGCCAAGGTCGCCATACTGAAACAGCCAGAAGTGCGCCAGATAATCGCCGTATGGGTATAAATTATCCGGCGAGTGGGGCGGTGTCCAGCGAACAAAATAATGGTATCCAAGCACCAAAATAATCGCAATTGCCCGTAAGCCGTCTAAAACCTTGAGTCGATGGCGATCGTCCATTTTTGGCGTGAGGTGGTGCGGCAGGATCAGCAATTGTTCAATTGCTACAGGGTTGATCTTTCAATTATGGCAGTTCACAGGATTTTGCATCCCCCCCGATCCGGCCACTTTTGTCCTGCACAAACGCACACACCCCTGAAGCAGGGGTGTGTGCGTGCATTTGATTTCTCCCCGCATTCTGCGAGGAGAAGACAGATCGTCAGTTGGGCTTGTATGCAGGAAGCTCGATGACGTAGGTGTCCACCGACGCATTCGGGTTGATGACCGGGTTCTTCGGGTCGGCATTGCCCCAGTCGCTTTGCACCAGAATGCGCGTGCCGCTGGGGCTGGGGGTCACGTTGGTCTGCGCCCAATAGTTGTTCACCGGCGCGTTGCTGTAATGCCCGGTGCTGCGGTGATGCGCCACGCGGAACACCGCGCCGGTATCCACATTGGCGATGGATACTTCCTGGTCGATATAGGTCTGCGGGTTGGCAACGGGCTTGGTATTGCTGCCGTTGTCCGCTGTGCTGCCGTAGGGGGAGCCGGTCACGCCCATGGCCACCCAGCCTGGCACTTTCCACGCGCCGGAACTGATGAGGGTGCTGGTGCGCGGGTAGCCGTCGCCCTTGCTCACGCCAATGACCGTGGATACCGCACCTGTGGCCAGGTTGGCCACCATGAGATTGCCACTGCCTGACGGGCCGTCATACTGCGTGCCGACCAGCAGGTCTTCGCCCTTGGCGTTGACCGAGCTGTCCAGATGCTCGATGGCGTCGAACTGCACGGTGCGCACGATGTTGCCGTTGAGATCAAACACGACGGTCGTGTGATTTGCCCAATCCGGCCACGCCCAGCCCTTGCCGGATTTGAGCGGGAACGGTGTGGTGCCACGCGCCTGTGCCACCGGAATGCCGTTGTAGCGCGTGACCTTGCCCGTCTTGGCGTTGAAGCCAAAGGCGTTCAGCCCGAGCTGCCCACTGACGTTCGGAATGCCGCCTGCGCCCAGGCCCCACAGTTCCAGATCGCCGCCCGAGTAGAACGGGTAGCCTGCGCGCACCGGGCCGGTGGTCGGCCAGCCTTGCGCTTTCACATCAGGCATGAAGTCGTGCAGCATGGTCTGCGTGCCGGTTTCGACGTTGATTTCCATCATGCGCATGATGATGGTGCCACCGTTTTCACGGTTGTCGATGTAAACGAGCTTGGTTGGGTCGGAATGACTCCAGTAATACTGTTCAATATCCGGTGGGTTGATGGGCAGGAATTTGATGAAAGCATAGGTGCTGCCATCAAACAGTGCCCAGCCCTGTTTGCCGCCGGTCTTGGCGCCAGTGACGTAAAGCACGAAACGCGATTCGTTGCAATTCCAGCCCTGCGTGGTGGGGTAGGCCGGCATGGCGACATTGGCATTGAAGTCGGCCAAGGTGTCGGTGACACGCACAATTTTTGTGCCGGGAAAGTCGGGGTCGGCCACGCGCTGGCCTTTGGCGGGCTTGGCGAGTGGGGAGAACGGGCGCAGGTTCTTGCCGTAATCAACCAAACCAGCCGCGAGATTGGCAGTCAGCGCTCCGCATGTCGCGGAAGTCGGAGTCGGAGTCGTCGAGGTTGGTGTCGTTGTCACGACGGGCGCGTTTGTCGGCGCCGGGTCGGCAGACGTCATGCCGCCTGTGATTGTTGGCTGCGGGCTGGCGATCGCAGCAGTTCCCGTGCCGGGGGATGCCGTGTTGGCCGCGGCAAGGTCCGTTGTTCCGCCACCGCCGCACGCAGAAAGAAAGACGGAAGCCAACAGCGTGATGGCTCCTGCTTTCAAAAAGGATGTATTCATGTCAACTCCTTCACTTGGGCGCACCGCCAACGGACTACTCGCGCTCGCACTGACTGCACACCATAAAAAATATGGCCTTTCCATGGGCTTTCGCTCCCGGAAGTGCCGCAACATTACGATAAAAATTGGACTTTTTGTTACAAATAACCGAAAGCTATCCATGTATATGGCGCACAAAAAACACCTGAGTACGCAAGCAAAGTCTAGCTGCCGCTTGGAGCGTCACCAAAAACTACCGATCGGGTTCGGCGAATTGTCGAATCTTCCCGGTGACAAGTCGATCAGCGTGCGCTGAGTTGCTGCGTCAGAAAATGCTGGTTTGTCTGTCGGAATTTTCTGATAGCCTTTGCGGGCCGATGGAAATTTGTTGAATTCGCAAGCTTTCGCGGATTTTCGCGCGATTTGATGGGGTGTTTGCCCGAATGGCCTTGTCATGCGGATCTTGGGGGATTCCCCTGTACATGGAGGTTGCCTTGTCTTCTGCCCCCCAGGAACGATGCGAAGCAGACGCGCTTGCTTCAGGCCGGGCTGTCGATCTGCAAGAGCTGCTGGATCAACTTCCCGGCTTCGTCTTTCGCCTGCGTCAGGATGGCGCGCAATTAGCGTTTGATTTTGCCAGCGTCAGCTGTCTGACGGTCTGTGGTCGGCAGGCGGCTGATTTGTTGGCTTCTGCGCAGACCTTTCTGTCGATGATTGACGCGCAGGATGTTGCGGCCTTCCATGCCAGTCTGCAAGCGAGTGCGGCGGCGGGGTTCTGGAACTGGGAAGGCCGCCTGCAAACTCCGCATGGAATGAAGTGGGTGAATGTGCGCGCTCGCACGCGCGTGCTTGATGCGCTCTCGGCGGAATCGACTGGCGTGATGCTCAATGTCACACAGACTCATCTGCGGGAGTCGCAATTGCGCAACCTGTCCACCGACTTGCGGCAGATCGCCTCCCATCTCGAATCTGTGCGGGAGGCTGAGCGGGCCCGCATGGCGCGCGACCTGCATGACGATCTGGGCCAGGTGCTCACGGCGCTGCAAATGGATGTGGCCTTGCTGCGCAGGCAATTCGGCGCGAGCCAGGCACCCGAGTTGTTTGCCAATGTCGACAAACTCATTCGCGCCGCCGCCGAACTGCGGCCCAGCGTGCTCGACCTGGGTCTCAAGGCCGGCCTGCGCTGGATGGCCGAGCAATATGCCAAACGCTATGGCATCCGCGTGCAGACCGAGATCAGCTACCAAGGCGAGGTCGGGGAGCTGATTGCCACTGAGCTGTTTCGCATCGCCCAGGAGGGACTGACAAATGTGGTGCGCCACGCGCGAGCGCGCCAGGCCTGGGTGCGCTGCGTCGATGCGGACGCGGGTCTGGTTTGCATCTCGGTGGACGATGACGGCGTAGGCTACACCCCGCAAAGTCAGCCCGCGGCCCGCCCCTCGCTGGGTCTGCGCGGAATGCGCGAGCGGGCGGCGGTCTTCGGCGGCAGCTTTCAGCTCGATCAGTCGGTGCATGGCGGAGTGTGCGTACGGGTCTGCATGCCCGTTGCGGCCGGAGCAGAACATGGATGACTTGCGCGTACTCATCATTGACGATCACGCGCTGCTGGGCGAAAGCCTGGCGCGTTTTCTCGGCTCCAACGGCATGCAGGCGGTGTGGTGCGGCGACATCCCCCAGGCCATGCAATCCATCCGCGAACAACCTTGGAGCGTGGTGCTGCTCGACCTGTCCATGCCGCAGGGCAACGGGCTCGATCTGCTCAAGCGCATCAAACTTGGGCATCCCGAGTTGCCGGTGCTGATCCTGAGCATGCATCCCGAGCAGCAATTTGCCCTGCGCGCCTTGCGCGGCGGCGCGGCCGGCTATCTCACCAAAGGTTGCAGCCCCGACGTCCTGGTCGAGGCCATTCACAAAGTGGTGCAGGGCGGACGCTACCTCACGCCCGGCGTGGCGGAGCAGCTCGCCAACTATATGAATGAGGGCGACGCGACAGAAGAGCCGCACGCCCGCCTCTCCGACCGGGAGATGCAGGTGTTCATGCGACTGGTGGAAGGCAAATCAGTGAATCAGGTGGCCGAAGAGCTGCACATCAGCTGCAAGACCGTGAGCACGCACAAGACCCGGCTGATGCACAAACTCGCCCTCGACAACGACGCCGATCTGGTGCGCTACGCCATGCATCAAGGCATCGTGAGCTGAACTGCCGCCCGGACAAGACACGCCGCGGTTTTTATACTGCCGTCAATGCACACCCCCTTCTCGCCTGACCGCGCAACCCAGCTTGCGCGAGACACACTCGATATTGAAGCCCGCGCCCTGCTCGCACTGCGTGAGCGTCTGTTGACGCCGCCCCTGGCCGCATCCTTCGCCGAGGCCGTGCAGTGCATGCTGCGCAGCACAGGCCGTGTGGTGGTGTCGGGCATGGGCAAGTCGGGGCATGTGGGCCGCAAGATCGCCGCCACCCTGGCTTCCACCGGCACGCCGGCCTACTTCGTGCATCCCGCCGAGGCCAGCCATGGCGACCTCGGCATGGTGACCCAGGATGACGTGTTCCTCGCCCTGTCCAACTCCGGCGAGACGGAGGAGCTCACCCGCATCGTGCCGCAAGTCAAGCGCCTGGGTGCCACGCTCATCAGCATGACCGGCCGCACCGACTCCACCCTGGCGCGGCACGCCGACATCCTGCTCGACTGCGCCGTGGAACAAGAGGCCTGCCCGCTCAACCTCGCGCCCACGGCCAGCACCACCGCCCAGCTCGCACTGGGTGACGCGCTCGCCGTCGCCCTGCTCGACGCCCGCGGCTTTGGCCCGGAAGACTTCGCCCGCACCCATCCCGGCGGCAGCCTCGGGCGCAAGCTGCTTACCCATGTGCGCGACGTGATGCGCAGCGGCGATGCGGTGCCCAGCGTGCCGGGCCACGCGCCCTTCACCGCCGCGCTGATGGAAATCACCCGCAAGGGTCTGGGCATGACCGCCGTGGTCGATGCGCACGGCGTGCTGCTGGGCATCATCACCGACGGCGACCTGCGCCGCCTGATCGAAAAAGGCGCCAACCTCAACACCCTGCAGGCGCAGCAGGCCATGCACCCGCAGCCGCGCACCATTGGCCCGGATGCGCTGGCGGTTGAAGCGGTGCAGCGCATGGAGCAATACCGCATCAATCAACTGCTGGTTGCCGATGCCGAGGGCAAGCCTGTCGGCGCGCTCAACACGCACGACCTGTTAGCCGCCAAAGTGATCTGAGAGGGTGTGAACATTTCAGCCATGGACGCCACGCCCCGCCTTGCCTTCGATCCCGAACTCGTGCTCGCCGCGCTCGACATCCGCCTGCTGCTGCTCGATGTCGACGGCGTACTCACCCCTGGCGATCTGCTCTACGGCGCGCAGGGCGAAGAGCTCAAGCGCTTCTCCACACTCGACGGTCACGGCCTCAAGCTGCTCATGCACGCCGGCGTCGAGCCGGCCATCGTGTCGGGCCGAGACAGCCCCGCGCTGCGCGCGCGCATCGC
>JAFGXB010000065.1 GCA_016936875.1 Burkholderiaceae bacterium
AGGCTTTGCAAGCCCTCGTTTACGCGGAAAACGCGCAGACGCGCAACGAAATACTGCGAGCCGCCGGGCTGGAACAAAGTGCGCGCTACCTGCCCGAGCGCATTGTGCCGCAGTGGGAAGCGTTTCTGCGTGGGTTGACTGACATAGATGTGGCGGCGTAAAGCTTGCAGCGGCGTGCTGTTGTGCAAACTGCCGCTGGTGTCGCATGCACTCCATTTCTCGTTCATGCCATAATGGCCATATCAATCATAACGATATGTGGCGATCATGATCACTGAAACCAGCGCTGTCCATTTCCGGCAAAACCTTGGCGAGATGCTCAATCAAGTGCAGTACCGCAACGACAGCATCGTCATCAACAAAGATGGCAAGCCCGTCGCGGCCTTGGTGGATGCCGAGTTGTTCGCTCGCATACGGCGTATGCGAGAACGCTTCGAGGCCCTGAGCGACCGCATCGCATTGTCGTATGAAGAGGTGCCATGCGATTTGGGCCTGGCCGAGATTGATGCCGCTGTAGGTGCCTCCCGCGGCAAGGCCTGATGCCATCGCTACGCGTCGTACTCGACACCAATGTGCTGGTCTCGGGTCTAGCCTATCCGGGCAGCGTGCCAGGGCGCATTGTCACGGCCTGGCGCCAGGGTGGGCTAGAAGTCGTGCTATCGCGCTACATCCTGGATGAAATGGCGCGAGTTCTGCCACGTTTGTCTCGAGTGAAGCTGAGCAGCGCGGAGATCCGCGATCTGGTCGATAGCTTCATGTTCTTGGCTGACATCGTCGAACCCTCAGGCAACTACGATGCGCAGTTGCGCGACGAGGCCGACCAAGCTGTACTGCAGACATTCTTAGCCAGCACTGCGAGCTGTTTGATCACCGGTGACAAAGACCTGTTGGCGCTTGCCAACGCCTACCCGATCCTGACCCCCGCCGAATTTTGGGCGCGTCACGGAGGTTGAGGTATGTGGGGGCGTGGTCACGGTGCGTCGGGGGTCTTGTCGGGATATCAATGGGCATAAAATTGGTATCATTTGAACATCTTATATTTTTCAACTGATACCATGCAGCTCGTCACCGCAGACAAAATCGCCGCCGTCATGGGATTGGCGAAAGCGCCTCAATCCATGGCAAGCCTTGAAGACATGGTGGCCAGGGGGCTTCCAAAGTCGGCACTGAAAGCCAGCGTTGATCATCTGGAGCAAAGCCCTGCGGAGCGCCGCGCCCTGCTGTACAAGATCATCCCCGAGGCCACCTACAAGCGTCGCAGAGAGCGGCTGACACCCGAGGAATCTGCGCGCGCCGAGCGTTTGGCCCGCACCTACGCGACCGCGCGGCACGTCTGGAACTCCGATGAGGATGCGTTGACCTTCCTTCACACCAGGAACCGTTCGCTCCAAGGGCGTACTCCACTGGAGGTGTCGATGAGCGAACTGGGCGCGCGTCGCGTCGAACAGTTGCTCTGGCAGATTTTCTACGGCCTGGGCGCTTGATGCGAATTTTCCGGATCGCCGACGTACGCTTTCCGATCTGGGACGCAACCGGTGCCAGCCTCTTCGGGGGGCGGTGGAATAGTCCAGGCGGTGCGGTCATCTACGGCTCGCTGAGCGAATCGTGCGCCATACTGGAGCGATTGGTGCATGTCGGCGGAGTGGGCCATTTGCCCGGTTCGCAGCGGCTCGTCATGGCCACCGTTCCTCAATCCGTCTCGTTCGAACGATGCGACGCGGCATCGCTTCCGCCCGGATGGGGAGACGATGAAAGCCTTTCGGCCAGGGCCTTTGGCGATCGGTGGTTGGCTGAGCGTCGCAGTGCGGTGCTGATCGTGCCGTCGGTCATCGCAAGCAGTGACTTCAATGCCCTGGTCAACCCCAACCACCCCGACGCCCCGCGCATTGAGGTCACCCAGCCAACCGAATTCAACTTTGACCCACGACTCGCCCGATAAGCGGAACTGCCCACCTTCTTCCCCATGCCAACCCACCCCCTGCGGCGATTTGTGCTCTTTTATCGCGGCTACCCTAGGCATCGGCAATAGAGAAAAAACTCGGTTATCCGGATATGGCTGTGTTCCCCACAACGGAACCCGGTTTGGCACATCGCCGAGAGCCGTCACCCTTTTCGCGAACTTTGACCTGCAATTCCGTATCAACGAATGTTGACACGCCCCGCCGCGTTGATACAATGGTGTCAACTTATCGGAGATTGCACATGAGTATTTCAGCAACACAGATCAGCGCATGGGGCAACGGTCTCGCGCTGCGGCTCACGAAGCCGATGGCCAGGACCGCTGGCGTGGCCGAGGGTTCGCCGGTGCGTGTCACGGTCAAGCCTGGCCGAATCGTCATCGAGACCGAAACCGAGCCGACACTGGACCAGATGCTGGCCGCCTTCGATCCGAAGAAGCACGGCGGTGAAGTGATGACTGGTGGTGCCGTGGGTGTGGAGGCGTTTGCCCATGGCGACGCGTAAGTCCGCGCTCTGGGTGCCCGAGCGGGCCGAGATCATCTTCATCCAGTACAACCCGGCGGTCGGTGAAGAGATGCCTGATGACCATCCGATGCTGGTGATCTCGGCCAAAGCGTTTGCCGAGCGCACGGGCATCGTCGTGGGCTTTCCGATGACGCACGCCCAGCGACATGCCGACAACCCTTTTGCCATCGCAGCACCAGGCGCCAAGGGTGAGCCCGGCTACCTGCTGATCCATCAGCCCAAGTCCTTCGACTGGCGCGAGCGCCATGCACGGCCGCATCCCTGGGGCACAGGCCACACCAAGCTGCTCGCCGCGGCCCTCAAGCGCTTCGATACCGTGTTCGGCATCTGCAACCACTGAACACGGGAGAGTGGCCCAGGAAGTTTGAGGCGGTGCGGCTGCCCGCACAAGAATCCGGATACCCAAAAACTCAAATGATGCAACTCATCGATGTTTGCAAAAGCTACCCCATTCACCACGGCCGTAGCCAGCGTCAGGTGCTCGATCACATCAACTTCACCGTGAAGCCCGGTGAGAAGTGGGGCATCATGGGACGCAATGGGGCGGGCAAATCCACGCTGATCCGCGTCATGAGCGGCTCGGACCGGCCGCAAAGCGGAAGCGTTCGCAAGACGATGTCAATCTCCTGGCCCTTGGCGTTTGGCGACGCTTTCCAGGGCAGCCTCACGGGCAAGGACAACACCCGGCTGATCTCCCGGGTGTATGGAGTGGACTATCAAAAGACGCTCGACATGGTGGAAAGTTTCGCCGAGTTGGGCGCATATCTGGGCGAGCCGGTGAAGAACTATTCCTCGGGGATGCGCGCGCGGCTGGCTTTCGCCATTTCGATGGCCATCGAGTTCGATTGCTTTCTGATCGACGAGGCCATGTCGGTCGGCGACCATCGCTTTGCCGTGAAGTGCGACCAGGAACTGTTTGAAAAGCGCGGTGACCGCGCCATGGTGATCGTGGCGCACCAGACCGACCTGATTCGCAACCACTGCGACCATGCCGCCGTGCTGGAGCAAGGCCGCCTCACTGTTTATGACACGGTGGACGCTGCCATTCATGCTTACGAGAACCTTTGATTGACCGGCATGCAATCGGTTGATGACGTTCTGCTCATTGACGTCACGCGCCTGGCGGCTCGTCTCCTGGAAGGCAAGCACCCCACGGGGGTCGATCGCGTCAGCCTGGCCTACATCGACCATTTCCGCCCGCGCGCTCTTGCGGTGGTGCGGCACTGGGGGCGGTGGATGCAGCTCTCTTGCGGGGCTTCACAGAAGGTCTTTTCCGCGCTGCTGGGTGAAGACCCAAGACCGGAGTCGACTCTTCGTCGCTGCGTGGCCACGGCCTATGTGCTGCGCTGGGGGCTCACGCCCGGTGCGCTGCTGTTCAATACCGGGCACAGCGGCCTGGACGACCCGCGGTATGCGCTGCGGGTGCAGCGCTACAAGGTGCGCCCCATTTATTTCCTGCACGATCTCATTCCCCTCAGCCACCCGGAATACTGTCGCGAGGGCGAGGTGGACAAGCACCGCCGGCGGCTGCAAACCATGCTGCATACGGGGCATGGGGTGATTGCCAACTCGCAGGCCACCCTGGACGACTTGACCGCCTACGCCAAGGCCGAGGCGCTGGACCTGCCCGCGCATGTGGTCGCCCATCTGGGCTTGTCGTTTGTGCCCAGCCCATTGCCAAAGCCAAGGATTGAACCGCCCTACTTCGTCGCGCTGGGCACCATCGAGGCGCGCAAGAATCATCTTCTGTTGTTGCATGTCTGGCGTGCGCTGGTGGTGCGCCTGGGTGCTGATGCGCCGAAGCTGATCATCATTGGGCAACGGGGTTGGGAGTGCGAACAGGTGGTGGATCTCCTCGAGCGCAGTGAAACCCTGCGCGCCGTGGTTCAGGAAGTGCCGCGCTGCGACGACGCCGAACTGGCAACTTGGCTTCGACATGCGCAGGCTTTGCTGTTCCCCTCATTTGCCGAGGGCTATGGCTTGCCGCTGATCGAGGCCTTGGCCGCAGGGGTGCCGGTCATTGCCAGCGATCTGCCGGCATTCCGCGAGGTCGCAGGCGATCTTCCGCACTACCTCGACCCCATCGACGGTTTGGGCTGGCTTGAAACGATCATGGCTTTCGCCGACCCGAGGCATCCCGCGCGGTCCCGCCAATTGGCTCGGCTGCAAGACTATGCCCCGCCCACCTGGGCGCAGCATTTCGACCGGGTCGATGCCTGGCTGGGTGGTCTTGCGCCCCACTCTGGCGACAACGCGCAGCGCGCTACACGTGAGGACCGCGTTGGTTCGTCTGTCTGATCCTGTTCAAAGCGAATTCGACGCGCCGCATCGCCTGCACGGCCTGTCGGAGGTGCTGCACGTCGTGGCGTTTCCGCGCTGGAAATGGCCGGTGATCCGGCAGTGCCTGCCTGGGCATTCATTGCGCTTCATCTCAGCGCAGAACGTCCCCGCGCAGGCGCGTTGCCTGGTGCTTTGGGGCAAAGCTGCTTTGCCCCAAGGGGCTGCGCCTGATGTGCAGATTTTGCGGGTCGAAGACGGTTTTCTGCGCTCGGTCGGGCTGGGCGCGGAACTGGTGCGGCCGCTGTCGTGGGTGATCGATACGCGAGGCATTTACTACGACGCCGGCCAGGAGTCCGACCTGGAATGGCTGCTGGCTCATGCCGTGTTTCCACCGGCTTTGGTCGCTCGTGCACGCGCTCTGCGCGAGCGCATCGTGGCGTCTGGCCTGACCAAGTACAACATCGGCGGAAAGACGTGGCAAAGACCACCGCAGGCGTCGCAGGTGATTCTGGTGCCGGGGCAAGTGGAAAGCGATGCATCCATCGCGTTTGGTGCGGGCGGCTTGAAGCGCAATATGGATTTGCTGCGCCAGGTTCGGCAAGAGAATCCCAGCGCCTATATCGTCTACAAGCCACATCCCGACGTAGTTGCGCGGCTGCGCAAAACCGGGGTCGATGAGGAGCGGGCGCGGGACTGGTGCGATGCCGTCGTGACCGACGTTCCTATGAACGTGCTGCTCGACGGCGTGGACGCGGTGCATGTGCTGACGTCTCTGGCAGGTTTCGAGGCGCTGCTGCGCGGCAAGGCCGTCACCTGTCATGGCCAGCCTTTCTATGCAGGCTGGGGGCTCACGGAAGACCGCCTCCCCCACCCGCGCCGCAAGCGCCGCCTGCAACGCGATGAGCTAGTGGCCGCGACCCTGATTCTCTATCCGCTGTACCTCCGTCGAAACGGGAGGACACTGGCCACCCCCGAGCAGGCCCTCGACGAACTCGCTGCCTGGAAGGCCCGCAAAGGTACGGCACAGCCTTGGTGGGCCGAGATTTATCGCTTTTTCCTGCGGCGGTTCATTGGCGTGCGATGAGCACGGAGTTCGACTGACTGGTTTGCGTTGTGTGCATGATGCTGGGCCAACTTCTTATCCAATGGACCATGCGAACGGTAGCTATCTGCCACGGCATAAATCCGCACGTCCATAAGGAATATTCTCAAGACACACTGCAAATTCATGAAATCCACACGATCAAAAGGATTGATTGCAATGCACGCCAGCCAGGCGCAAAATCCTCGGAAATATGAGGATTTTTTATGAAACTGCCCATCGACAACGCAGCCGCCATCGGCAAAGTGGTGCGCGCCAGCCGCAAGGCACTAAAAATGCGCCAGGACGATGCTGCAGGCAGCATCGGCGTCAGCGAGAACTTTCTGGGCAAAATCGAGCGCGGCAGTGAGTCCGTGCAGTGGGGCAAGCTTTTTCAGGTCCTTGAAGGGCTGGGCATCCGGGTTGAGGTGGACGTACCGGAGAGCGTAGCCACCTATTGGAAGGAGCATGCAAACAGCAAGGACATGCCATGAACGCCCGGTCTTTGCATGCATCGATCAATCAGACCGAGGTTGGCGTCTTGAAAGAAGTCGCGGGACTCTGGAGTTTTCAATATGCAGAGGCCTGGTTAAGACACCCTCAGCGCTTCCCGCTCAGTCCGCATCTTCCCCTAGGTAGCGAGCCCATCTTGGACGGCTCAAGCAGGCGCCCCGTGCAATGGTTTTTCGACAACCTGCTGCCTGAGGAAGGCCAGCGTGTTCTGCTGGCCGGAGATGCCAAGCTGGATACGGCAGACGCCTTTGGCTTGTTGGCCTGGTACGGCGCGGAGTCCGCCGGGTCATTGACCTTGCTGCCGCCAGACGCCCTACCGCACACCCCTGATCCACTGCGCCCGTTGCCTGACGATGCTTTGGAGACCCGCATTCGTCAGTTGCCCAAGACACCTCTGACGCATGCGGCCGTCAAGCGGATGTCCCTGGCGGGTGCACAGCACAAGTTGGCGGTCGTTCTTGAGGACGGCGCGCTGTATGAACCGGCTGGCTCGACACCATCCACTCATATCCTGAAGCCTGATCATCTGGATGAGGACTACCCGCATTCCGCGATCAATGAATGGTTTGTGATGCGGTTGGCAAAGCTTCTGAGTCTCGATGTGCCTGATGTGCATCGTCGCTACGTTCCATCAACGGTCTACCTGATTGATCGCTTTGACCGGATTCCAGTCGGTCAGGGCTGGCAACGCCGACACGCGATCGATGCATGCCAGTTACTGGGCCTGGATCGTGGCTTCAAATACAGCCAGGGCAGCATGGAAAGCCTGGCCGCGCTTGCCAATGCTTGTCGTAGCCCGGCCGCGGCGCGCGCCCGGCTTTTTGGCTGGCTGGTGTTCAATGTGCTCGTCGGCAATAGCGATGCCCATCTGAAGAATCTGAGCTTCCTGGTCTCTCATGAGGGCGTGCAGTTGGCCCCGTTCTACGACCTGCTCAGCGTCGCCACGTACGACACACCCGCGTTTGACAAAAACGGCTGGCCCGAACGAACCCTGCTGGCTTGGCCGATTCTGGGCGTGCGGCACTTTTCGGATATCAGTCGTGCGTTGCTGCTGGAGGCTGGCGCGTCGTTGAATCTGGCCAAAGGCACGGCCGAGCGTCTGCTCGAAAACCTTCGCAGTCGCGCAGTGCCGACGGCGGAAGCGCTGTACGCCGAGGTCGAAGCCGAGAATGCCCGGATCGCCCATGCGAACCCTGAACTGTCCGCCACAATGGCGGGCGAATCACGCTGTCTCAGAGCCATTTTGCATGTCGTCCTCAAAGCAATGACTGAGCAGATTGCCTGAGCAAGGCACGTCGTTTTGCAGTTGAGGGGCCCGATCCTGACCGGTTGCACTATGCATTTCTATAATCGTTTCATTGATCGTTTCAAGCCTTGATGAAATTTTGACTAATACATTGATTAGTAAATTATTTTCCTGAGATTTATCGTTTCATCATGCCCTCAGATATTCTTGCTGTTCTCAGGCAGCGCGGACGCCTTGGCGCCGGCACTCTCGTTGGTACGCTGGGCATCAGCCGTGCAACCCTGATGCGGGCCATTCGGGGCGCTGGTGAGCAGATTGTCACGCTCGGTCGGGCCCGTCGCACCACCTATGCAGCACGGCGCTTATTGCGTGGATCGGCCATCCCGTTGCCGCTGTATCAGGTGAACGCCGAAGGCGATGTGCTGGAAATCGGACGAATTCACCTCACATCGCCCCCGTTCAGCACAGCGTTGGAACGCCTCCACGAACTGGAGTGGCCCTTGGACCGCGACCTCCAGGAGGGCTGGTTCGACGGCCTCCCCTACCCCTTGTATGACATGCGGCCACAAGGTTTTTTGGGGCGGCACTTTGCCATCCGATACGGTGAGCAGCTTCGCGTCAGCAGCAATCCTGAGCATTGGACCGATGACGACGTCCTTTATGCGCTGTCGATGCTCGGCGAGGACACGGTGGGCAATTTGATCGTTGGGGAAACATCCTGCAGCCGTTGGCTCGCCCATGTGACCCGCATCAAAAGCGGTGGGCCTGTCGATGCGATCAGCGACGAGGCGGTGACTGCGACCTACCCCCAGCTTGCGCAAACCGCCATGGCCGAGGGACTGCCGGGTTCTTCCGCAGGCGGCGAGTTTCCCAAGTTCACCGCGCTGCGGCGCAAGCGGCTGACGGGAGAACTCCACCACGTCCTCGTCAAATTCTCCGGGTCGGATGGGTCCGAGGGCACGCAGCGCTGGGCCGATCTGCTGATCTGCGAGCATTGGGCACTGGAGACGCTGCGTAGCAAGCTGGGGATCGCGGCCGCACGGACGACGTTGTACCGCGCAGGCGGCCGAGTCTTTCTGGAAGTCGAGCGTTTTGACCGACAGGGCGCGCTCGGACGTTCCGCACTCGTCTCGTGGGCTGCGCTCAATGGAGCTTTCTTTGGCGTGGCAGGCAAGCACTGGGGAGAGGTTTCACGGCTCTTGAGGGGCCGCGGCTGGCTGGATGAGCAAGACGGTGTCCGCCTCGAGACGCTCGGGTTCTTCGGCGAACTGATTGCCAACTCGGATATGCATGACGGCAATCTCTCTTTCGTGCCCTCTTCCAAGGGCGTATGCCTGGCCCCGGCCTATGACATGCTGCCCATGCTGTATGCGCCGCACAAGGGCGTGGAACTTCCGAGCAAAACCTACGCGCCTCGTCTGCCCCTGCCCTCGCAGAAAGCCGCCTGGACAGACGCCAGCCGGGCAGCCGTAGCGTTCTGGCAGACGGCCAGCGGGGACGAGCGCATCAGCGCGCGATTTCGGGCCATTTGCGCAGAGAATGCCCTTCGGCTGCAAACGCTGATCTCCGCTTGAGCAAGCGATACGGTGAAATGCTCGGCACCTAGGCCTCGCCACGGCTTGCTTCCATCGGCTTGCCCACGGCATCGTGGATCAACCTTCGCGCAGCTTCTTGCGCGGCGAGGCGAATGCCTTCGGTTTCAAAGAAGACGCCGCGGATTTGCAGGGCTCCCGCGAGAGCCTTGAGGAAGTCTTTCACGAGGGCGGCGTCGGGGGCGGCGGCTTTCGTCCAGAAGCTGTCGAGTCCGCGCTGATGGGTCAAGCCTGGCACATCGAAGACCGCCTGACCCAGGACCACGAGCGGCGTGCCCAGATGCAGCGCCCGCATGCCCGTCGTGCTGTTCACGGTGACGACGCCTTGCGCGCGCGTGATCAAGGTGTCGAGATGGCCGCCCCGGAAATAGCGCACTCGTTCTTCAACGCCCCATCGCCTGGCCTCTTTCAGCAGAACACGCTCCCAGTTTTTGAGCGCGGGGTCCCAGGGGTGCTCTTTCAGCACCAGCAGGGTGTGCGCTGGGGCGTGCCGTGCAAACGAGGCGACAACATGCGAGATCGAGTGGGCGATTCCGTCAAACGGCGAGTAGGCGACGATTTGGAAGTCGAAATCGAGCTGCAGCGGAAAGAGGTAGTAGGGCTGCTGCGACTCGAAAAGGTCGTCTACAGCCAGATGGACACGCCCCTTACGCAGGCGATTGGTCAGCAGGCGCCAGCCACTTGCAGGCGTGTAGATCAGCGTGTGTGGTCTGCGGTCGCTGCGCCGATAAAAGGGAAAGAGCCAGCCCATGAACAGGTTGGAGAGGTTGTGCAGCAAATCTCCCCTGGCCATGTGGAAGGCGCTATCGACGAAGCGCGGGGTCCAGTCGATCTCCGGCAGGGAGGCGGCCATCGCACGGATCGCATCGGGATCACGCGGAAACAGCGACCCACCGCTCATGCCATTGCGCTCGAAGGTGATCCAGTCAGGGCGGATGTAGCCGAAATCGTTCACCACCACCTGAATACCAGCAGCCAAAGCGAGATCAACGGCCTGTCGGTGGTAGCGACGGTTTTCACCGAGCAGCATGAGATGGGTGACCTCGTGCTCGGCAAAGTATTGGGCGATGAATTTCGGCCACTGACTGCGGCGCCCACGGTAGGCTCTTGCGTCTTCATCATGCCAGAACAACCAGTCCCCGGTACAAAGATTGATGCGCGTTACGCGCCAACCTGCTGCCTTCAAGTGATGCGCAATCTGCCGGTAGAACGGCGAGGGCATGCCTTGCAGGAAGACCATATGCGGCGCAGGCCGCTGGTCGCGGGCCGATCGATTCACCTTGCCCTCACTTGCCGTAGGTGGTCATGAGCCAGCGCGCCGACTCGGCCATGGCCTGCCTGTAATCGACACGGCCAACGGGGCAGCCGGCCGCGGCAAGCTTGTCGCTGCGATGTCCGCAAGTGCGTCCGAAAATCTTGACGATCAAGGGATGCAGCAAGGGTTCGCGGCGGATGCCAAGCAGACGATACGGCAAGGCCAGGACAGCCGCAGCCGCCGCCGCGACGGGATAGGGAAGATCGATGATCCATCCCTTGCCGTGGATGTCTCGGCGCAGGTCGTCGAGAAACTGCCGCCAGGTGATCGGTTCAGGATCGACCACATTGAAGATCTCGTTCTTCGCCTGGGGGGCTTGCCCCGCCCACAGCATCACATCGATCAGGTTGTCCACGTACAGAAAACCCGCGTCAACGTGTCCCCCTGAGATGCGAAGCATCAGGCCCTGCCTGAGTTCACGCCCGACCCGCTCGATGAACGGGCTGCCTGGCCCCATGACGTTGGACGGGCGCAACACGGTGAAAGGCATATGCAGAGTCGATGCTGTATCGCGCAACAGCAGTTCACCGCGCAGCTTGCTGTCGCCGTAGCCGAACCCTGGCAAGTGCGTCGCGCAGGTTTCGTCGCAGGGCCTCTGGGGGAAGCCGTACACATCGACGGTCGAGACATGCACGAAGCGCCGAAGGGTGTGGACATGGGGCGCCAGGGCCTGAAGCAGATTGCGCAGTCCTTCAACGTTCGTCGCCTCGTAGTCTTGCGAGCGTCCCCACGTTTGCACGTTGGCAGCGCAATGAAACACCCAGCCGATCCCCTGCACCGCCGGTGCAAGTGAGGTGGCATCCGTCAGGTCACCCACGCAGACGACAACCTGACCACGCCACGTCTCGGGCAAGCGCTCGGGTTGGCGCACCAACAGTCTGACTTTCGCTCCCTGCTGCAACAGTCGCGGCACAAGGTGACCGCCGACAAAACCGGTCGCCCCTGTCACCAGGACAGATTGCCCTTCGTAGCCCGAGTCGCTCATGATGCTCGCGCCTCGGCAGATGACGCCTTGAATACTTGGCGCGGGCTGGGATTGGGCACCTTGTTGAGCAAGGCGTAGCCCAGTCCCACGAAGGGGTTGATCAGTCCCCAGGACGCACGGATCGCCAGCTTGATCGGCACGACGTCAGCCCCCAGATCTTGCTTGATGGGATAGGTGGTCAGACCCATTTCCAGCCGCTTTGCGCCCTGCAGGATGGCGGCTTCCACCACCTTTTCGGCGACGTAGATATAGAGACTGTCGTTCTCCGCCTTTTCGCGTCCGACATACAGCCACCGGAGCATGTCACCATCCATCAGCAGCAAGGCATGACCGACAAGCACCTCACCCCGGTAAAACAACAACACCTTGGTCAATGGGCCCAGGCGGGCCGGAAGTTCGTGGTAGAAGGTCGGCGTGAGCACTTCGCGCTGAAACTCGCTGGCGTGGGTATGCACTTCCATCCATTGCGCACAGAGGGTGTCGGCTAGCGGCGCAAAATTTTCAACCAGCTCGTGGCGCACGCCGGCTTCCACATTGCGTTTGAGGTGCTTGTTGAGCTTGCTACGGAAATAGCTCCGCATGGAGGCCTGATACTCCTGCGGCGTGCGCCAGCGAATCTCCATATAGGTGTTGGGCAGGCTGTCGGTCCAGTGGTAGCCCAGGAGACGAAACGGCTCGCGCAAGTCATGCGCGCTAGGCTCGAAGTCGCGAACGACGATGATCAAGCAGCGCTCACTTTTGGCCAAGCGGCGGAAATCGCGATTCAGGGCCTCGATGACCATTGCATCGGAGACGCCTTCAGCGCGGATGTAAGGTGGGCTGCTGATGGTGATCGGCGTGCCGCATTCGAGCATTTTCCACTTCAGGAAATTGGGCAGCACCTTGCGCACGCCATCGAGCAGGCGGCGCACGACGGGAGGGGCGAAGATGGCGATATCCGTCGTCACGGTGTAGGCCGCGGCAATGACGACCGGATCACTCTCCACATACCCGACGATGTAGCGGTAGGTGAAATCATTCATCCCCGATCGCTCGATGAGCTCCCAGAATGCCCGCGACATCGCCACCGAGCCATGTTGGCAAAGGCGGTCCCAATCATGTGGTGGAATGGCGCTCAGCGAATCAAAGACGATGGTTTTCAAGCAGGCATCCAGGATGTGTGACGGCCTTTGTCGGAATTATTGGGCACTCTGGAGTGCGCATGCCGTCGGGACAGCATCCTAACAAGCAGCCTGGCAGTGCCTCATGCAGCGAGCGTGACAGCGAGTCGGACCACGGGAAAATCCATGATGTACGACGCGGCGTGCGTCAAGCCTTCGTGCAGGGCATCTCCACGCGCGCGGTGGACGATCTGGTCAAAGCCCTGGGCATGAGCGGCGTGTCCAAGAGCCAGGTGTCGCGGCTCTGCGAACTGACCCCCAGAAGTTGGACAAACTTCAAGGGGTCAGTTCACTTCTGACAGTTCGGTGAGTTGCTGTCTCAACCGCTCCAGTCCATTGCGCGACTATTTTCCGGAATCAGATGAAATTTGCGCACTCGTTCTTTAGGCTCATTTCATCGCAATCCGCGATGTCACACGATGAGGTCTAGCGCATGGAAATAGATCAAGAAGCTCGTTTCGTTACGGTCAACGAGCTGCCGAAATTCGAACCCGCATTCACCCTCGGAGGTTTGAGACACATCCTTTTTCATCGGGGCGAGTACCTGGAGAAAACTGGCGTTGTCTGCCGATTCGGGAGAAAGATTCTGATCGATCTGCCGAAATTCAGGGAGTGGGTTTCAGAGGGCGGTGCGCGCATCATCGCGGGGAGAAAATGATGCGAGGCCGATTCCCTCGAATCCCCAATGGCGCTCCTGCACCTGACCTGCGCCATCAGGATCGCACTCGACATGGCGCTAGTCTGCAGGGCGCGCCGATGATCTGCGCCACGATGATTCCCTGCGATGCCGTAGCCGCGCTGCTGGACACCATGCTCGCCCATGGCATCGCGCCCACAGACCCCAGCGAGATTGTGGCCGATGGCATGTTGCGCCGCTTCCGTGTTGATGGAGACAGGCCCCGCAGTCGTAACGGCTGGGCCGTACTCCACCATGACCACGGAGCCGCCGTATCGTGGAAATCTGGCGTCACCTGCGCTTGGAGCAGCAAGGCCGCCAGCCGTATGAACCGACACGAAATGGGGGTGCACTTGCGGCTGATCCGGCAAGCCAAAGCCGAATCCCAGCGCGAAGCCGAGCAGCAGGCCGCCGCAGAGCGTGCATCAATGCTCTGGTCAAGGGCGCGGCCCGCATCGCCCGATCATCCTTACTTGGTGAGGAAACGCATTCCGCCCGGCAACGCTCGGCAATCGGGTGATCTGCTGGTGCTCAAGATCGAGGACGTGAACGGCAACACCCGATCCCTGCAATACATCGCAGGCGATGGCGTCAAGCGCATGTTGTCGGGTGGATCGAAGAAGGGGCACTTCATCATCGTGGCCGGTTCGCTACCGACTGGCCTGATTGTGATTGCTGAGGGCTTCGCCACCGCCATGACCGCCGCGTCACAGTTCCCCGGCGCGGCAGTGCTGGCCGCCATCGACGCCGGGAATCTGGAGCCGGTAGCCCTGGCGATCCGTGCCAAATTTCCCGCCGTGCAGATCGTGGTCTGTGCCGACGACGACAGGTTGACGCCCGGCAACCCCGGATTGACCAAGGCCCGCGCCGCCGCTGGTGCTGTGTCTGGAAAGCTGGTGCGCCCCGTCTGGCCGGATGGTGCGCCGGACTCGCTGACCGACATCAACGACCTGGCTGTGTTCATGGAGGGCGCGACATGCTGACCACCGCAGCCGAGCCGATTTACTACCGAGACGACCCCGGCTTTGATTCGGCAGATTTTCCCGATGCCCTGGCGCTACCCATGCAACAGGAGACGCCCCCCGCGACAGTTGCGACAAATGCGACACCGCAACTGCAAGCGCTGCCCGTAACCGAAGCCATCGCCCGCGCGCAGGCCATGCTGCTGCCACAGACTGAGGGCACCGACGCACCCTACCCGCTGGAGGCACTGGGGCCGCTGGCTTCCGCAGCGCGTGATCTGTCCGAGGGTGCGCAGGTATCGCCCGCGATGGCCGGGC
>JAFGXB010000066.1 GCA_016936875.1 Burkholderiaceae bacterium
ACAACGCCGGGCGCTACAGCAACCGCCCCGGCTTTCTGCGGCTGATGCGCGAGCATCATGTGTTTCATACCCGGCTGCGGGAGAATCTGGCCGCAGCCAGTTCCGACGCCAACGCTGTAGCGCACAACGCCCTGGGCGAACAAAGCCGCGTCATTCGTCATCAATTCTGGAATCTGATCCTGCTGGGCGTCAACGCCTCGACCGAACAGAACGCAACGGAAGCGTTCCCGAGCGCGGACGAAATGCTGTTTGATCCCGCGCCCGCCGAACCAGGCGACGCCCTCGCAGGAGGCCCCGGACTGACACTGGTGCGTTAACCCCCCACCCTGGGATAGGCTGGCTGCAATCCGCAAGGCCCGCATGAGCACTTCACAACAATACGCAATCGATCGCGTAGACAACATTCCTCTTCGCGCACCAGCGGGACGCCTGCGTTTCGCCCGACGCGGCCCCAATCGAACATGACCTTGCGCACTACCGTGCAGGACAAGCAGCCCCCGGCGCAGACCTCCCTGCTCACCCTCACCATCGCGGGCTATGCGCTCTATGCGCTGCTGCTGCTGGCCTACGCCGCGTTGGGCCTGCTGCCGTGGAGCGCCGCGCTGGCCTACGCCCTGCTGGGCGCGACGGTGAATCTGGCCATCCTGAACTGGATGCTTTACGCACCGGCCCAGAACGACCCAATCCGCTTTCCGGCCTCCCTCTATCTGCTGCTCAACGCCGGGTTGCAACTGCTGTTTTTTGCGCTGCTCCCCAAGTTGGGCGTTCTGTTCATCCTCCCCCTGATCGGGCTGACGCCGATTGCCGCGCTGCACGGGCGCCGCAGGCAGACCGCCCTGAGCATGGCGCTGATGGCCGCGCTCACCGGGGCTGCCCTTGTGCTGACTCAGGGGCAGATGCAATTGCCGATGCAGGGCTGGAAAGAGCGCAGCCTGGCCTGGGCCGCGCTGCTGGCCGTGCTGGCGTTCAGCGTTGCGCTCGTTGTCCTGATCGAGCATTTCAACCGCGTGCTGCTCAAGGAGAACCTGCGCCTGGGCAAGGCGTACAAGGCGCTGCGGCGCTTTGCCCTGCGCGACGATTTGACAGGCTTGGCCAATCGCCGCATTTTTCTTGACTACCTCAACGACCAGATGCGCCGCCGCCCCAGTCAGTCCTTATCCATCGGCCTGATGGATCTCGACCGCTTCAAGGCAGTCAACGACCGGCTTGGGCATGTGGTCGGCGACCAGCTCCTGATCGCCGTCGGACAACGCCTGCGTTCCGTGCTGCGCGAAGGCGATCTGCTGGCCCGCTTTGGCGGCGATGAGTTCGTGGTGCTGCTGCCCGGCTACAGCAGCGAGCAGCAGTTGAGCTTTATCGCCAAGCGGCTTGTCGGCTGCATCGAAGAGCCGTTTCTCATCCAGGGAAACAGTTTGCAGATCGGCTTGTCGCTTGGCCTGGTAGTGCAACAGGCCGATGCCCCGGTGGACGCCGAAACCCTGGTGCGACGGGCCGATATGGCCATGTACGCAGCGAAGAAAAACGGCCGCCAGCAATACCGCATCTTCGATCAGCAGATGGAAGATGCCATGCAGGAACGCCACCGCAAGCTGCAATGGGTGATGTCGGCACTGCGCGACAACCGGCTGGAGTTGCAATATCAGCCCATTCTGTCGCTTGACGCACCGCCGGGTTCCCGCGCGCCCGCGCAGGCGCAGATCAACGCAGTCGAGGCACTGCTGCGGCTGCGCGACGCCGCCGGTCTGCACCGCGCGGCCACCTTCGAGTCCGTGCTCGACGACGACTCTCTGAGCGTGGCGGTTGGCCGCTTCGTGCTCGCCACGGCCATGCGCCAGATCGACGCCTGGTTTGGCGCGGGGAAGCATCTGCAGGTGAGCGTCAACATCAGTCCGCGGCATTTTCTCGATCCGCAATTCCTGTCCGATTTGCGCAGCGTGCTGGCCCAGCATCCGCAATGTCCGCCCGGCCTGCTGGCGCTGGAGCTCACCGAACATGGCTCGGAACTCGACGGCCCGATGGCGCGCTTCATGGTGGCGCAATGCCGTCAGATGGGCGTGCAGGTCATTCTCGACGACTTCGGCACCGGCAGCGCCAGCCTGATCCACCTGCAGCAGCTTGAGATTTCCTCGGTCAAGATCGACCGCAGCTTCACCCACGACCTGTTCAGCAGCGGCGCCGGCCTGAGCATCACCTATGGCCTACTGCGCATCGCCGAGCTGATGGGCCTGCAGGTCGTGGCCGAAGGCGTGAGTTCGGCGCAGCATGCGCTGGCGCTGGTGTCCATGGGGTGCACGCGCTTTCAGGGCTATGCCATTTCGCCGCCGCTGTCCGTTGCCGAATTCGAGCCCTGGCTGGCGCAATGGCAGCAGCAGATTCCCTGGACCGCCACGCTCAGCAAACAGCCGTCCATTTCGGCAGAGGCCATCCAGGCGCTGGTGTGGCATAACGCCGTGGCGCTGCGCGCCCAGCAAGACACCCTCAGCGAAAGCGAGCGCCAGGAGTTGCTGCAACCGGTTGCCGCCCTGCGCAGCGCGCTGGGGCTGTGGTGCCAAGCCCATCAGGCGGACTACGCAGATCGGCCCAGTTTCCTGCGCCTGATCCGCGAACTGCATGTGTTCCACACCCGGCTGCGCGAGCATCTGTCGAGCAAGAACCCGATCGAGCCGTTGCAGGCCGCGCAACTCAAAAGCCATAGCCGCATCGTGCGGCACCAGTTCTGGAATCTGGTTCTGGTGGGCATCCCGGCAGTGGCGGCCGAAGCAGCCACCGGCAGCCAAGCCGCTGACTCACGGGCAGACGGCTATTTCACTTCGCGGCAACATACCGTGCCGCAGTAGGGCCTGTTCACACCCTCGATCAACTTTTCACCACCCGCACCAACTGCGCGGCGCGTTTGGCGTTGACCCGCGCGGTGTCGGTGGACTCGGCCCGCGCCAGCGCCACGCCCATGCGGCGCTTGGCAAAGCTCTCCGGCTTGCCGAATAGCCGCAGATCGGTTCCCGCAATGGCCAGCGCCGCCTCCACGCCTTCAAAGCGCACACCCTGCGCCTTGACGCCGCCATAGATCACCGCGCTGGCACCCGCGGTCTTGAGCGCGGTGTCCACCGGCAGACCGAGAATGGCCCGGGCGTGCAGCGCAAACTCGCTCTGCCACTGGGTGATGAGGGTAACCAGCCCGGTGTCGTGCGGGCGCGGGCTGACTTCGCTGAACCAGACCTGCTCGCCTTTCACGAACAACTCCACGCCGAAGATGCCGCGCCCGCCCAGGGCGTCGGTGATGCGCCGCGCGATGTCACGGCTGCGCTCCAGCGCCACCGGATGCATGGGATGCGGCTGCCAGCTTTCCACATAGTCGCCGGCGACCTGCACATGGCCGATCGGCTCGCAGAACGCAGTCTGCGCGGTGCCGTCGGCGCCCACGCTGCGCACGGTGAGCTGGGTGATTTCGTAGTCGAAATCGATAAAACCCTCGACGATCACACGGCTCTGCACCACGCGTCCGCCCGACATCGCGGCCTCCCAGGCCGGACGCACGTCGGCGGGACCGTCGAGTTTGCTCTGCCCCTTGCCCGAGGAACTCATCACCGGCTTGACCACGCAGGGATAGCCGATGCCGCCATCAATCGCGGCCTGCAGCTCCTCCAGCGAATCGGCAAAGGCATAGGGCGAAGTGGCCAGACCCAGCTCCTCGGCGGCCAGGCGGCGGATGCCTTCGCGGTTCATGGTCAGCCGCGCCGCGCGGGCGGTGGGAATGACGGTCACCACGCCTGCGGCCTCCAGCTCTTCGAGCACCGGCGTGGCGATGGCCTCGATTTCGGGCACCACCAGATGCGGCTTCTCTTTCAGGATGAGGGCACGCAAGGCCTCGGGATCGGTCATGCTGATGGTGCGGGCATGATGCGCCACCTGTTGCCCCGGCGCATGGTCGTAGCGATCCACGGCGATGGTCTCCACGCCCAGGCGCTGCAGCGCGATGAGCACTTCCTTGCCCAATTCGCCCGCGCCCAGCAACATCACACGGGTGGCGCAAGGGGACAGCGGGGTGCCAATGGTCGTCATCTCTGAATCTCCAATTTTTAGAAGGCGCCGGCCAGGGCATTGACCGTCAGCGCCAGAATCACCACATTGAAAAAGAAGGCCGCCACGCTGTGCAGCAACACTAAATGGCGCACATGCCGACCGGCGATATTCACGTCCGAGGTCTGAAAGGTCATGCTCAGCACCACGGAGAAATACAGATAGTCCCAATAATCGGGCACCTGGTTGTTCGGGAACAGCAGCGCGGGATGGCCCGCAGCGCGCGCGGTGTAGTCGCTGTGGGCATATTGCAGCGCGAAAATCACCGAAAAAAACAGCCAGGCCAGCACAATGCTGCTGCCGGCCAGCGCCAGCACGCCCGGATGTCCGCGCACCGCATGCAATTCCACCGAGAGCGCCGCGAACACCGCGCCCGATAGCACCAGACTGAACAGCAGCACCGTCCAGCGTCCTTCCGTTTCCAGCTCGGTGCGGCGCTTGAGGGTTGCGGTGGTGGCGTGCGCCATCATCCAGGCAGTCGTCACCAGAAACAACAACGCGCTGGCGTCGAACGCCCACAGCAGGGCAATGGTGCGCGGCAAGCTGGCGCTGAGCACCCACCACAGCACCACGCCCAGCGCGATGGCCACGCTCAGGCGGGGGCGATGGCGCAGTGTGCGGTAGAGGGCCAGCGGCGGATTGGTCATGGGACACGCAGTGTAGAGGCGCGAGGGCGCCTGCGGAAACGCGACTCAAGCCTGGCTGGCCCCTAGAATTGCGCACCGCAGCACACTCCCCACCCCAACGCCACCAAGGTTCCCTTTCCATGAGCGCCGACACATCCATCACGCCCCTTGATCTGTCGCACATCGCCCCGCGCGAACAGGCTGAAATCCTCGCCCAGGCCCTGCCCTATATCCGCAAGTTTCACGGCAAGACCCTGGTCATCAAATACGGCGGCAACGCCATGACCGACCCGGCGCTGCAGCAAGACTTCGCCGAGGACGTGGTGCTGCTCAAGCTGGTGGGCATGAACCCGGTCGTGGTGCACGGCGGCGGGCCGCAGATCGACGAGGCTTTGAGCCGCGTGGGCAAGAAGGGCACGTTCGTGCAGGGCATGCGCGTGACCGACGACGAGACCATGGAAGTGGTGGAATGGGTGCTGGCCGGGCAGGTGCAGCAAGACATCGTCGGCCTGATCAACCATGCCGGCGGCAAGGCAGTCGGCCTGACCGGGCGCGACGGCGGTCTCATCCGCGCGCGCAAGCTGCGCATGCGCGACCGCGAAAACCCCGACACCGAGATCGACGTTGGCCAGGTGGGTGAAGTCGCCTCCATCGACCCCTCGGTGGTCAAGGCGCTGCAGGACGATCAGTTCATCCCGGTCATCTCGCCCATCGGCTTCGGCGAGGACAACGCCTCGTTCAACATCAACGCCGATGTGGTGGCTGGCAAGCTGGCCGAAGTGCTGCGCGCCGAGAAACTGCTGTTGCTCACCAATATCCCCGGCGTGATGAACAAGAAGGGCGAGCTGCTCACCGATCTCACCGCGCATGAAATCGACGAGATGTTCGCCGATGGCACCATTTCCGGCGGCATGCTGCCCAAGATCGCCTCGGCACTCGACGCGGCGAAGTCCGGCGTGAACTCGGTGCATATCGTGGACGGCCGCATTCCGCACGCCATCCTGCTCGAAGTGCTGACCGAGCAGGCCTTCGGCACCATGATCCGGTCGCATTGAAACCCTACGGGTACACAGCACAGAAACCGATCCCACAGACAATCTTCTCTTCTCTTAAAAGGCCGCATTTTGCGGCTTTTTTTATTTTTTACTGTCTGCGGTGGGCCGAATTTGCAAATTTAGGCACATCGTCCTGGATTTCCGAGCAATTTGGTCGATTGCTCTATATCGACTGGATTATTTGGATAATGATTTATTGATTAATTTGTCATTTTTATATATAATACAAAGTCTTTTGTAAGGAGAAATTATAAAGATGACAGATAATCCGCAGACCCATCCAAAAATAAGCATTCAATCTGTCAGCAAGATATTTGGCAAGCATGCCAATAAGGCTCTTGACCTCCTCCAAAGTGGTCTTGGAAAGCCCAAAGTGCAGTCGGAAACCGGGGTGGTTGTGGGTGTTCACGATGTCAGCATGGATATCTATCCTGGTGAAATTTTCGTGATTATGGGATTATCTGGAAGCGGGAAATCCACCCTGCTTCGTCTCATCAATCGTCTGCAAGACCCAACGACCGGCAGGATTCTGGTCGATGGCGAAGATGCCACCGCCATGAGCAGCCAAGCCCTGCGCGCGCTGCGTCGGCAGAAGTTCGGCATGGTGTTCCAGAGCTTCGCCTTGTTGCCACACCGCACGGTGCTGGGCAATGTGGAGTTCGGCCTCGAAATCCAGGGGCTGCCCAAAATGCAGCGGCAGGAACGTGCCATGCAGGTCATCGAAACCGTCGGCCTGAAAAGTTACGAAAATCGCTACGCCTCGGAATTATCCGGTGGCATGCAACAGCGCGTTGGCCTGGCGCGCGCGCTGGCGGCCGATCCGGAGATTTTGCTGATGGACGAGGCCTTCAGCGCACTCGATCCGCTGATCCGCAGTCAGCTTCAGGATGATCTGCTCGAAATTCAGGAGCGGCTGGGAAAGACCATCGTCTTCGTCTCGCATGATCTGGACGAGGCCATCAAGATCGGTACGCGCATTGCCATCCTGCGGGACGGCCGCCTCGTGCAGATTGGCACGCCACAGGAAATCCTGTCTGCGCCCGCCGACGACTATGTCTCGGCCTTCGTCGAAGGTGCAGACCGCACCAAGGTCCTCACCGCCGAGCAGATCATGCAGCCCCTGCGCGTGGCGGCCAACACCCGCGACTCGGCTCGCACCGTGCTGCGCAAGATGGAGCGCAGCGGCTTCAGTGGACTCATCGTGATCGACAGCGCGCGCAATCTCAAGGGGTTCATCGAGCTGGCCCAGGTCACCTCCCAGCGCGACGCCGAACGCATCAGCCTGGCGCAGGTGCGCC
>JAFGXB010000067.1 GCA_016936875.1 Burkholderiaceae bacterium
CTTAATGGAAGAATTCGCCGCCTTCAACCCCCACCTCGCCGGTGCGGTATGGCAAGGCACCGCCACCGAACTGTCGGATCTGCATGTGCTGCTCTTCACGGACGACAGCAAGGGCGTGGAGATTCACTGCATTGATCGCGGGCTGGTGTACCAGGTGGGCGAGGCCCCGCATTACGCCGGTCGTGGCCGAGTGGAGCGGCTCACGCTGCGCTGGCCCCTGCAGACCACGGAAATGGTGCCTGCGCATTTGAGTCTGTACGCCGAAAAAGACCAGAGAGGCGTACTTCTGCCCGACGCCCAGGGCCGTACACCGCGTGGCACGCTCCCCACGCTGCGGCGCCTTTTATCCGCCCAGGACGAGCCCCGGGAAAACCCGAAAAATTAAGCTGATTTTGCGGCCATGCACAATGGGCGCAGTCTGACAACAGCCCCTCCAACCCATGAACAAAATCAATATCTGGATTTTTGCCGCCATCATCGGCCTGATTGCGGCGGTGTTGGGCAATGCCTGGTTCCAGCGAGAGCGCAGCGTTCCCATCTCAGTGGAAAACAATGCGGTTCAGACCTTTTTTGCGGACAAACTCGTTGATCTTCAGGGAAAAACCATTGAACTGTCGCAATACAGAGGCAAACCTCTAGTGGTCAATTTCTGGGCCAGCTGGTGCCCACCGTGCATTGCCGAAATGCCGGATTTTTCTGAGTTTTACCAGAAGAACAAGGATAAAGGCATCGAAATGGTTGGCATTGCGCTCGATAACCCCACTTCGGTACGCGATTTCCTCAAGGACCATCCGGTGAGCTACCCCATTCTGCTCGGCGGCATGAACGGAATCGCCCTGAGCACCAGCCTGGGCAACAAGCAGGGCGGACTGCCCTTCACCGTCGTCCTGGATGGCAAGGGCGACGTGGTGTTCCAGAAGCTGGGGAAAACCTCTCTCGATGAATTGAAAGACGCTGTACCCTCAGGCCATTGAGCCTCGCGTTTGCATCCACCTCCAGACACTTCATGAGCCTTCCGCGCATTCTCGTTCTCCACGGCCCCAACCTCAATCTGCTGGGACAGCGTGAACCGCAGATCTACGGCAAGACCACCCTGGCCGACATCAACCAGTCCTTGCTTGCGCTGGCGGCTGAACTGCAGGTTGAGGTCGTGGATTTCCAGAGCAACCATGAAGGGGCGTTGATCGACCGCCTGCACGCCGCCCGACTGGATGGCACGCGGTATATCGTGATCAATCCCGCCGCCTACACCCACACCAGCGTGGCCTTGCGCGATGCGATCGCCGCCACAGACCTGCCCTTCATCGAAGTCCACCTGAGCAATATTTACCGGCGTGAGGCGTTCCGCCATCACTCCTATTTTTCCGATCTGGCAGTCGCGGTCATCAGCGGCTGCGGGGCGCACGGCTACGCCCTGGCCTTGCGACACGTCGCCTCAGAGCTGGGAAATCGTAAAAATTGATGGTCTAATGCGGTACTTATCAGCGACTTAACGACAGATCATGGATTTACGCAAACTCAAGACTTTGATCGATCTGGTTTCCGACTCGAATGTTTCCGAGCTGGAAATCACCGAGGCCGAAGGTACGGTGCGCATCGTCAAGGCGCAACCGCAGCCCATCGTGCAATACGCGCAGATGCCCGCGCAGGCTCCCATGCAATATGCCCAGTACGCTGCGCCGCATCCGGCCGCTCCCGCAGCATCCGCTGCGCCTGCGCCCGCGCCAGCTGCAGTTGAGGGCCATGTGCTCACCTCGCCGATGGTCGGCACTTTTTATCGCTCGTCTTCGCCGGGTGCCGCTGCGTTTGTCGACGTCGGCGATACGGTGAAAGTCGGGCAGACGCTGTGCATCATCGAGGCCATGAAAATCCTCAATGAAATCGAATGCGACAAGGACGGCGTCATCAAGTCCGTGCTGGCCGAAAACGGGCAGGCCGTGGAGTACGGACAGGCGCTGTTCGTGATCGAGTAATTGCTTTCGGGCTGCGGATCGGGCCGGACGGTTTGCCCCGCTCCAGGCCGCTGGCCCTGCGCAACGCGGGCGTGACCGCCTTTTTCAGCACTTGAACGGACAACGCGCATGTTCAAAAAAATCCTCATTGCCAACCGTGGCGAAATTGCCCTGCGAGTGCAGCGCGCCTGCCGCGAGATGGGCATCCAGACCGTGGTGGTTTATTCAGAAGCCGACCGCGAAGCAAAGTATGTGCGTCTTGCCGACGAGGCGGTGTGCATCGGCCCCGCGCCTTCGGCGCAGAGTTATCTGCACATGCCGGCCATCATTTCCGCAGCGGAAGTGACCGACGCCGAGGCCATCCATCCGGGCTACGGCTTTCTGTCGGAAAACGCCGACTTCGCCGAGCGGGTGGAAAAATCCGGCTTCGCCTTCATCGGCCCGCGGCCAGACTCCATCCGTCTGATGGGCGACAAGGTCAGCGCCAAACAGGCCATGATCCGCTCGGGCGTGCCCTGCGTGCCCGGCTCGGAAGGCGCCCTGCCAGACGATCCGCGTGAAATCACCCGCATCGCCCGCTCCATTGGTTATCCGGTCATCATCAAGGCGGCGGGCGGCGGCGGCGGGCGCGGCATGCGCGTGGTGCATACCGAGGCCGCGCTACTCAATGCCGTGACCATGACCCGCAGCGAAGCGGGCGCGGCCTTCGGCAATCCGGCGGTCTATATGGAGAAGTTCCTGCTCCAGCCACGGCACATCGAAATTCAGGTGCTGGCCGACACCCACGGCACCGCGCTCTGGCTGGGCGAGCGTGACTGCTCCATGCAGCGCCGCCATCAGAAAATTCTCGAAGAAGCGCCCGCGCCCGGCATTCCGCGCCGCTTGATCGAGCGCATCGGTGCGCGCTGCGCAGACGCCTGCAAAAAAATCAGCTACCGCGGCGCGGGCACTTTCGAGTTTCTCTACGAGAACGGCGAGTTCTACTTCATTGAGATGAACACCCGCGTGCAGGTGGAGCACCCGGTCACGGAGCTCATCACCGGGGTGGACATCGTGGTGGAGCAAATTCGCATTGCCGCTGGCGAAAAGCTCGGCTTGCGCCAGCGCGGGGTGGAGTTCAAGGGCCACGCCATCGAATGCCGCGTCAACGCGGAAGATCCCTACAAATTCACCCCCTCGCCCGGACGCATCAGCATGTGGCACACCCCGGGAGGCCCCGGCGTGCGGGTGGATTCGCACGCCTACACCAATTACTACGTCCCGCCCAACTATGACTCGATGATTGGCAAGATCATCGTGCACGGTGCCACACGCGAGCAGGCCATTGCGCGCATGCGCATCGCCCTATCGGAGATGGTGGTGGACGGCATTCTGACCAATATCCCGCTGCACCGCGAACTGATGGTGGACGCCCGTTTCATGGAGGGCGGCACCAGCATCCACTATCTCGATGAATACCTCGCCGCGCGGCGTCAGAGCTGAGCTGGCATGAGCTACCGCGAAGTCACCATTCCCGTCAGTGAAGAGCAGGCCGACGGCCTGTCGGATGCACTGCTCGAACTCGGCGCGTTGAGCGTGAGCGTGGAAGACCGCTTCGGCGACACCGAGCAGGAGCAGGCGCTGTACGGCGAGCCGGGCATGCCCGCACCCAAAGGCGCCTGGGCGCAATCGCTGCTGCGCGTGCTGTTTGCCGACGAGGCGCAGGCCGACGCCGCGCTGGCCGCCCTGCTCGCCGAAGACGCCCTGCCCGACCTGCGCGCGGTGCAACAGACCACGGTGGAAGATCAGGATTGGGTGCGGCTGACGCAATCGCAGTTCCAGCCCGTGGCCATTGCCGATGCGCTGTGGATCGTGCCGAGCTGGCATGAACCGCCGGACACATCCGCCCCGATCATCCGTCTCGACCCGGGCCTGGCCTTTGGTACCGGCACCCACCCCACCACACGGCTCTGCCTGGAGTGGCTGGCGCGCCAGTCGCTTCAGGGCCGCAGTGTGCTCGACTACGGCTGTGGCTCGGGCATTCTGGCCATTGCCGCGGCCAAGTTTGGTGCAGCCCAGGTGGTTGGCGTGGACATCGACCCCGACGCGGTGCAGGCCACAGTGGCCAACGCCGCCGAAAACAAAGTGGCGGTGCGCGCAGGCTTGCCGGACGCCGTCGCCAACGCGCGCTTCGACGTCGTGGTGGCCAACATTCTGTCCGCCCCGCTCAAGCTCCTGGCCCCGGCCATTGCCGCACACCTCCAGCCTGACGGCGCTCTGGTGCTCAGCGGCATTCTGGAGCGGCAGGCGCAAGAGCTCATCGCCGCCTACGCGCCCTACGCAACCCTGCAGGTCGATCAGTCGTGCGATGGCTGGGTCTGCCTCGCGGGACGCGCCGTCCAGCGGCACACTTGAGCGCGGCATGGCACAGGCCACCCGTTGCCCGCATTGCCAGACCGCCTTCAAGGTGGTGCGCGACCAGCTCCTGCTGCGCGAAGGCTGGGTGCGCTGCGGGCACTGTGGCGAGCCCTTCAACGCGCTCGATCACCTCATCGACCTGAGCCCGCCAGACTCCCGGCCTGAGCCCTCCCAGCCCGCCCCCGCCCCCCCCGAACAGGCGCACGCCGAAACGCAAACGCCAACGCCCACAGTGCCGGTCATCGCCGGGCTGCGCTGGGACCACATTCCTGCCGATCAGCCTGCGTATCAGGGGTTCCTGCCGCTGACCGCGCAGGCTTATGACATCAAACCGGCGCCACAGCCGCAACCCACTCCCGAGCCAGACACACGCCATTTCGAGGACAACACGCAGCCAGATGCCGATCCGGCAGCTGCGGCCGCCCAGGGCGCGTGGGCTGTTCATCAGGAGCCAGCCCTCGACATCGCACCCGATGCAGCCAATGCCGCAGACCCCGAGAACGCCTCCGACATCGCGGCGATCGACCCGGCAGCCAATCAGGCCCAAGGCGGCGAAGATGCTGCCCCGCTGTCCGAGTTCAATCTGGAACAGGCGCTGAATTACCACTTCGACGCCGACGACAATCCCGCATTGGCGACCACAACGCCGACAGAGGCCAAGGCAGCGGCGCAAGAGCCGACATTCGTGCGGCAGGCACATCGACAGGCGCGCTGGAGCAGCACCCCGGTCCGCCTGGCGCTTGGCGCATTCAGCCTGCTGCTGTTGCTGTTTCTGGCAGGTCAGGCCGCCTTGCTCTGGCGCGACAACCTGGCGCAGCAATGGCCCGCCAGCCGTCCCTGGCTGCAACAACTCTGCCACGCCACCATAGGCTGCCAACTGGCCGCACCGCGCGACCTTGATGCCCTGGTGATTGACTCTTCGGCCCTGAGCCCGGCGGCAAGCGGCTTGCAGCTCACCGTGCTGCTGCGCAATCGCCAGGACCGCGCCGTGGCGTGGCCCGCGCTTGAGTTGACGCTGACCGACACGCAAGGCCGGATCGAGCAACGCAAGGTGTTGGCGCCCGCAAATTATCTGCCCCCCGCGCAAGCCGCCGCGTCCGCCTTGCGTGCGGGCATTGCCCCCGGCGAACAGATGCAGTTGCAACTGCATCTCGCGGTCAGCGGCGCTGCGCCCGCAGGCTACAAACTGGCGCTGTTCTACCCCTGAAGATCAGGTGGCCGACGGTGCGGCGAACATCGCGTCGAGCGCCGCCAGATAGGTGTCGCTCACCATCAGATCGTCCCAGGCAAGCGGGGCTTGGGTGGGCAGAAGATCGAAGCGACGCTGCGCACTGCGCTCAACCGGCGACCACAGCCCTTGATCCAGGGCCGCATCCACTTCGCGCAGCAACACATCGAGCGCCCGCCCGCCGTCGACCGGACTCTGATTGCACACCAGCATCAAATCGCATCCTGCCTGCAAACCCTGCAACACCGCCTGGCTCAGGCTTTGGCCCTGCGCCCGCGCAGCCGCCATGCCGAGATCGTCGCTGATGATGGCGCCGGTAAAGCCGATGCGCTCACGCAAAATGGCGCGCAGCCACTGCGCACTGAACCCCGCAGGCTGCGCGTCCACAGCCGTGTACACCACATGCGCGGGCATGATCGCGCGCAGACCCGGCGCCAGCCAGTGGAACGGTGCGGCGTCCGCGGCAAGAATGGTTTCCAGCGGGCGGGCGTCTTCCGCTGCGGCAACGTGGGTGTCCGCACGGGCGTAGCCGTGACCGGGAAAGTGCTTGGCGCAATGCGCCATGCCCATGCGCGCCATTCCCTGCATCAGACTCTGCGCCAGCACCGTCACCACGCGCGGGTCCGCGTGAAAGGCGCGGTCACCAATCACGCTGGAATCGCCCCAATCCAGATCGAGTACCGGCGTGAAGCTGAAATCCACCCCGCAGGCACGCAACTCCGCGGCCAGCACCACCCCGCAGGCCGCAGCTCGGCGCATGGCGTCAGGGGCATCGCGCATCCAGTGCACGCCAAGTTCGCGCATGGCGGGCAGGTGGGTGAAACCATCGGTGCGAAAGCGCTGCACGCGGCCGCCTTCATGGTCCACGGCAATCAGCAGATCGGGCCGCACCGCCTTGATCTGCGCACACAGCGCAAGCAGTTGCGCGCGGCTCTCCCAGTTGCGCGCAAACAGCACCACGCCGCCAACCAGCGGATGGCGCAGGCGCTTGCGATCGGCTGCGCTCAGGCGCAGCCCGGCCACATCAAGAATCAGCGGAGACGGCAGGAAGAGTTGCATGGAATTCAGGTGTTGGGAGTCGGTGTGACTTCGGCCACGACCATGGCCAGCGCCGTATCGGCCTCGTCGGAGACCGACACCAGAAAACGCAGCGAACGCGCAGCGCACCACTCTTTGAGTGCGCCGTGCAGCACAACGATCGGCTGGCCGCTGGGCAGCTTCAGGATTTCGCAATCGCTCCAGCGCATGGGGCTGTGGATGCCAAGGCCAATGGATTTGGAAAACGCTTCTTTCGCGGCAAACCGCGTGGCCAGATAGTTGATGCCGCGCTGCTCCACCTTGGCCAGGCGGCGGGCATATTCGCGCAGTTCATCCTCGCCCAGCACGCGCTGGGCGAACCGCTCACCATGCCGCTCCACTGCCGCACGCATACGCGCAATGGAGCAGACATCGGTGCCGATGCCGTAGATCATGGCGTCCGCCCGCAGCGCGTTCAGCGCGCCCGCGCGGCCGCCACAGCGCGAGCAATCGTCGCTTGAAAATCGCGCACCGATTGGGTGAGGCCGACGAACACCGCATGCCCGATGAGCGCATGGCCGATATGCAGCTCGCTGACCTCGGGCAAGTCCGCAATCGCCGGCGTGCTCTGCAGGTTCAGGCCATGACCC